>CALGGP010000023.1 GCA_937915885.1 uncultured Selenomonadales bacterium
GCCGAGTTAATGCTTAGCAAGGTCGGAGCCGTTGCCGCGAACGCGAGATTGGCAGAAGAATTGACTGGCGAAGAACAGCAAGATTGCCGCTCGACAGCAAAGGGCGCACTTGCCGAGCTCGAAACGTTCATTTTAATCTGCGTCCGCGTCGGCTACTTCGACGACCGCCAGATTTTTTTTCTCGACCAAAATTTTTAACGTCGAGCCGCCGTCGGAACGATCGATCGTCAACTCCCCCATCACGAAGCCCACAAATTTTTTCAGCGCCGATAATTTTCTCGCCGGTCTCCGAATCAATCTCATCACTCCCGCCGCGCATTATAAACTCCTCGTCGTCCATCGTCAACGGATTTTCATTCGTTTGTTTTACAATTACGCTCGAGGTGATTGACATGAATTTTTATGATCTGCTCGTCGAGCAAACAAACGCCGTCGGCGACAAAATTTTTCTCCGCATCGACGACCGATCGTTTACCTACAAAAAATTTCTCGCCACAGTCGACGACGCCGCGCGGAATATTTCTTCCTCCGACAAAAATTTTTTCATCGACGACGAATCTCTCTTCGATCAAGCCGTAAAATTTTTCGCCGCTCAAGCCGTCGGGCTCCGACCGATCATCATTCGCGTCGGCACTCAACCGTCCGACATTCCGTCCGCCAACGTCGACGACGTGATCGGAGTGATGAGCTCCGGCTCGACCGGTCCTTCTAAAATGTTTTTCCGATCCTTCGACAGTTGGGCGTCGTTTTTTCCCGTCCAAAATAAAATTTTCGGCGTCGACCGTCAATCGACGATGTTCATGCACGGCAGTCTTCGTTTTACCGGCAATCTCAACGCCTTTGTTTCGACAATGAGCGTCGGCGCCACGATCGTCGTCGGCACTCGGCTCAACGCCCGCGCTTGGTTTGATCTCATCGACGGCTGCTCGACCGTTTATCTCATCCCGAAAAAATTGCATCTGCTCACGACGCTCGAGCGCAAAATTTATTCCGTCGACACGATTTTTACCGGCTCTCAAAGCGTCGATGAAACACTCCGCGCGGAGCTCAAAAAAAATTTCCCCAACGCCCGATTGATCATCTACTACGGCGCCAGCGAATTAAGTTTTGTGTCGTATAAAATTCTCGACGGCGCGGTCGAGAAAAATAATGTCGGGCGCGCGTTCGACGGTGTTTCGATCGAAATTCGCGACGGGATCATTTACGTCGACAGCCCTTGGTTGGCGAGCGGACTGAAAAAGCCCTGCACCGTCGGAGACGCGGGGCATCTCAACGATGAGGGCGAATTGATTTTCGACGGACGGGGAAAACAATGCGTAATGCGAAATGCGTAATGCGTAATTGGGGATTTGGCGCCGCCGATGTGGATTGAGCGCCGAGCTCAAGGTTGAGGCGCCGCCGGCGCGGGTGGGAACCACGGGCTAAGTCGGGCGCCGACCTCGGGGGGCGGGAGCGTCGGCGGCGCCCACAAAAAAAACGGACGGGAGATAAAATTAAAGTTTATGGAGATGGGCAATAGAATTTATCAGCTCGACAGAGAAGCCCCCTTCGTCGACGCGAAAAATATTCACCGCCGTGTTAAACTGCTTGAGCGCCCACATTTTTTTCAACGGCATGCTCAGGACGGCGGCAATGATCGTCCGCAACACTCCGCCGTGAGTGACGCCGACCACCGTCTGATTATGATGCGCACGGATGATCTCGTAAAGCGCCTCCATCGCCCGCGCCTGCACGTCCGAAAATTTCTCGCCGCCCTCGGGCGTATACTTGTCGGGATCAAGAAAAAAAGTTTTGAACTCGTTCGGGTGCGCCAACGCCAGCTCCTCAAAACTTCGTCCTTCCCATTGCCCGTAGCTCGCTTCCCGCAATTTTTTCGTCAAATACATCTCAACGCCGAATTTGTCTCGAATGATCTCCGCCGTCGTCCGCGCACGTCGCAGGTCGCTCGAATAAACCGCGTCAATGTGCTCGACGGGGAAATGCGCCGCCAATAAATGTGCCTGATGCACGCCCTCCGGCGCCAGCTCCACGTCCGAATGCCCTTGAAACATTTTGCGCGCGTTCCATTGCGTTTCGCCGTGCCGGATCAATATCAGCTTCGTCAACTACATCAGTCCTTTCAAACAATCGATGATTAAATCATTCTCCGCGCGGAGCCGAATCGCCATGCGGATAAACCGACCGTCGAGCCCGCGAAAATTCCCGCAGCTCCTCACCAATATATTATTTTTTTTCAAGCCGTCAATAATTTTTTTCGCCGCCGCTTCCGTCCAACATCGAAACAAAATAAAATTCGCCGTCGGCTCGAAAACTTTCAGCCCGTCGATCGCGCTCAATCGCTCGAAAACATAACGACGCTCGACTTCGATCCAACGGCGCGTCCGATCTAAATATTTTTGATTATCGAGCGCGGCGACTCCCGCGATTTGCGCCAAATAATTTACATTCCACACGTCCTTCGATTGTTCGAGACGCTCAATAATTTTTTTATCGGCGACCGCAAAGCCCAATCGGAGCCCGGGGATCGCGTAAATTTTTGTCAACGATTGGACGACGATCAATCCTTCGCGCCGACCGACGAATTTTTTTACCGAGTGCTCGTCGCCGACAAAATCTATAAAGGATTCATCGACAATCACCGTCGCCGCCGTCGAATGTAAAATCTCGTCGACCAAGCGCAATTGCCCCGTCGGATTGTTCGGATTGCATAGGATTATATTTTCCGCCGTCGCCGACATTTTGAGCCCCGCCGCGAGTGCCGCACGCTCGTATTCGCTGAACGTCGGCGTCGGAATAAAAATTTCCTTCGGCTCGAGCAATCGGAAATACACATAAAAAAATTCCGCCGCGCCGTTGAATACCGCAATGTTCTCAACGTCGAGATCGTATCGACGGGCGATCGCCGCCTTCAACAGTCGCGCCTCGGGATCGGGATAATGTTCGATGCCGTAAAGATTTTTTTCGAGCGCCGTCCGCACCGTCGAAGGCATGCCGAACGGATTAATATTGGCGCTGAAGTCAAGCCAATTTTTTTGACGACCGTCGGCGTCATAAACGCGACCGCCATGCTCGAACGGTTTCATCTGATCACTCCTCCGACAAAAGTTTTGCGTCAAGCGAACGAGTGAGCGCCGTCCGCACCGTCGAAGGCATGCCGAGCGGATTGATATTGGCGCTGAAGTCAAGCCAATTTTTTTGACGACCGTCGGCATCATAAACGCGACCACCATGCTCAAACGGTTTCATCAGATCACTCCTCCGATAAAAGTTTTGCGGCAGGCAGGAATTGAAGGCTCCGTATCGAAAATTGATCGAATCAAGAACTACGAGGTGATTGGAATTGGCAAGTGAGAGTGCGCGCGCGGGCGCCGAGACTGCCGGCGACAAGAAAGGCATACTGCTCGAGTCCGGCACGAACGAATTTGAAATAGTCGAGTTCAGCATCGGGCACGTCAATTACGGGATCAACGTGGCGAAAGTGCGCGAAGTCATTCAACGCGCGCCGGTGACCGCCATGCCGCAAGTTCATCCGTACGTCGACGGGCTGTTCACACTGCGCGGCAAGGCGATCCCGCTGGTGAATCTGCCGCGCTGCCTAAACGTGATGTCGACGGAGGAGCCGAAGAACATCATCGTCACCGAGATCAACAAATTCTCGATCGGATTTTTGGTCGACAACGTCTCGCGCATCCATCGAATTTCGTGGAAGGACATGGAGCCGGCGCCGGAGGTGGGCGATCAATCGCGCGTGGTCGGCATCTTGAAAATGACTGATCGCATCGTATTGTTGCTCGACTTTGAAACAATCATAGCAGAAATCAACCCCGAGATCAATGCGAAGCTGACGACGGTCGAGGACAGTTCGCCGGACTCTCGAGCGTTGCGTGCGCAAGTGCATGTGGTGGTGGCGGAGGACTCGGCGATGCTGAGAGATTTGCTCGTGACGACGCTGCATGACTCGGGCTATCGTTTCGTGCGGGACTTCGGCAATGGTCAGGACGCGTGGGATTATCTCCAAAATTTGGCGGCGAAAGACGGTCCGATCGACAAACACGTCGGGCTGGTGGTGAGCGACGTCGAGATGCCGAAGATGGACGGTCATCGATTGCTGAAGTTGGTGCGCGAGAACGATCGCTTAAAAGATGTGCCGTTCGTGCTGTTCTCGTCATTGATCAGCGAAGAGATGAAGCTCAAGGGCGAGCAGCTGGGCGCGAGCGGTCAGATATCGAAGCCGGAAATCAGCCAGCTGATCGGGCTGTTGGATACGTTGATCTTCGGCAAGACGCTCAAAACCGACGACGAATGATCGGACGGACGGAAATTGGTACGATGAATGCAGGGAGCGCGATTGAGGCGCTCCTTCTCGTTTCATGCGGAGGAATTTTTTATGCAGGTGCGCGAAGATGCCAACGGGAATAAAATTTATGTCGGCGAAAAGGTTGCGATCACAGACGGCAACGTGAAATTCAAGATTTAAATGATACATTTCATTCTTTAAATTCTTTTAATGAATTTTATGATTATTTAAAATCAGCATCAACCAATAAAAAATTAAATATCGAAAAAGTTAATGATAAAATTTTAATATTACAAAAACAACCAAAAATAGAAATTGAACTATTTAAAGAAAAAAAAGATTTTGAGGAAAACATTAAAGAAATTTTCGAAGAATTATCAATAATGAAAGAAAAAATAAAAGATATTGATACTTTAAAAAGTGAAAATAAAGAATTAAAAAAAGAAATTAATGATTTGAAAAATAAAATTAATTTATTGGAAAGGAAAAATATAGATAATAATAATGTAAAAGATAAACTAGAAATGGATAAATCCATGATAATAAAAGAAAATGAAGAGGATATGATAATATTAGAAATAGAAAAGAGAATGAATAAACAAATAAAAAAATTAAAAAAGTTATATCAAGCAACTGTTGATGGAGGTGATTCAAAAAATTTTCATTTAAAATGTGATAATATTCCAAATACTTTAGTTCTTATAAAATCAGAAGGAGAAAGAAGATTTGGAGGATTTACAACAATACCATGGAAATCAGAAGAAGAATTTGTAATGGATTCAAAAATGACAACTTTTGTTTTTTCTTTGGACACTAAGAAAATATATAATTTAAAAAGTATAAATGAAAATGCCGTTTATCATTGCATAAATTCAGGCCCTTGTTTTGGTAATGGCAGAGATATTGCTTTAGATGGAAATCCAATTAAAGAAAATACTTTATTTACTAATAAATTTAGTTTTGATTATCAAGAGGATAATCAACCATTATCTGAATATTATTCTTATAATAGAGGAAAGGTAGTTGAATATGAGGTTTATCAAATATTATTTATTGTTAAAAATGGAAGAATATTCATATCCAATAAATAGTACATTGTCAATAAATTTAGCCAGATTATATCCAGATAACAGAGCTTCAAAATGTGGTTATTGTCATCAGGAAAATTCGAAATATTCATTTGGTACTACGATAGAATCATATCCAGTTGAAATATATGAAAGAATGATGAGAGATGGTTGGAGACGTTGTGGTAATTTTGTATATATTCCAAATATAGAAAAATCTTGTTGTAAATTATATACTCATCGTTTAAACATCGAAGATTTTAAAATAAATAAAGACCAAAAAAAAGTTATGAAAAGATTTAGAAAATATTTAAGCGGAGAATATGAACAAAATTTGGAAAAAGTTAAAAAAGAAGAAGAAAAAAAAACTGAGCCTGTTAATAAGGATATAATATTGGAAAAAATCGAAAATATTTTGGAGGGATATATTGAACAAGAAAAATATTTTGATATTATAAATAAATATATAAATAATTTTGATAAAAATAATTTTATCGATAAATTAAAACAATTACATGTGAAAAAAAATGCGAATAAAAAATTAAAATTTGATTATTCTATTGATTTTATTTATGTCGTGAGAAAAATAATAGAATCATTCGTAGAAAAAAATAAAATACAATTTAATGAATATAATAATCTTCAACAAGATTTATTCAATCACTTTAAACAATTTTATAATTCAGAAAATGAAATTCTTGAATTACATGGAGCAACTGGTCATATTAATATTATAGATAAAACAAAAATAAAAAATGAAAATGAAATAAAAAATGAAAATCAAATAAAAATTAAACCAAAAGAAAATAAACAAAAAAAGGAGAAAAAAGAAAAACCAAAAGAAATCAAAGAAAAATATATATTTGATTATTTTCCAGAAATAGTTAATGAACCTGAAATATATATACCTTTAAAGCATGTTTATACTTTTGAATTAACAAATAATATAGAAACAGATAATGAAAAATTTCAAGTATTTAAAAAATATCAATTAGATATACATAAAGACCCAGAAGAAAAAATTGATAAATTTCGTTTTAATCGTAGCTGGGGAACATCTAATTTAATAGATAACATAGGAGTAAAACTTCCTTTAGATTTATCCTCAAAAACCAAACATCCTGAAATCTATCCAAAAAAATATGGAGGTTATAATTTCATTCATAGAATTGATGGAAAAATAGTCGCAGTAAGTGTTGTAGATATTCTTCCAACATTTTTAAGTAGTGTATATTTATATTATGACACTAATTATAAGTTTTTAGACTTAGGTGTATTAACAGCAATATTAGAAATAGAATACGCCAAAAGTTTTCATGATTTAATTGATAAAAATTTTAAATATTATACAATGGGATTTTATTCGGAAAATGTGCAAAAATTAAGATATAAAGGATTTTATTATCCGACTCAAATATTAGATAGATTTACTATGAATTATGTCTATTTAAATGAAG
>CALGGP010000024.1 GCA_937915885.1 uncultured Selenomonadales bacterium
TGGGTGGGCGGGATCAAAAAAAGATCGTCGCCTCGCGTCGGCGGCGCCCGCGTCCTTTAATTCCTCATTCCTAATTCCTAATTATCCTTTCGCGCGGGATCAAAAAAATAAATTGCAAAGTGATGCGATCTGCATTAGAATTAACGGGCAACAGATTGGAGTGAGATTTCAAGTGATAATAAAAAAGAAATTGACGACCTTGCTCATCGCCGGACTCATGAGTTTTTCCATCGCCACCGCCGACGCCGCAGAGATCGTCGATATAAATCTCGAGGACAGCGTTCAGCGCGCCTTCGCCAATAATCGTACCATCAAACAGGCGGCTGCCAATCGCGAGTCCGCGTTCTGGTCACTGTCGCAGGCGCGTCGTCAATCCAATCCGACCGTGAGCTGGTCGATGAGCGGCAATTATCTCGGCGGGCGCGCCAATCGCGGCAACAATTACGATTACAGTTGGAGTAATTCCGCGTCGGTGTCGATGCCTCTTTATACCGGCAAGCGCCTCGAGGAAGGTCGCGAAGCGGCTCGCCTTGCGCTCAACCTTGCCGACCTCAATCTCGAAAACACTTTGCAGGGCATTCGCATGCAGGCGACATCATATTATTACGACGTACTTCATACGCGCAATATGATTGAAGTCGAGCAAAGCTCCGTCCGCACTCTGCAGGAGCATCTCGACAACGTCAACGCGCAGTTTCGCGTCGGCACCGTTGCAAAATCCGACGTGCTTTATTCTCAAGTGCGGCTTGCCAACGCGCAGCAGTCGCTCATCAGCGCGCAAAACAATTACGATAACGCCGTCGCCCGATTGAATAATTTTATCGGGCTGCCGACGGATACCATACTCCGTCCGCAGGAGCAATTGGCGTATTCGCGTTATGATTTTACGCTCGAGAGTTGCACGGCGTATGCGCTCGAAAATCATCCCGAGTGCGCGATTGCGGATTATCAATTGCGTCAGGCGCGGGCGAATCGTCGGGCGTTGAAGTCGGGCTACCGTCCGAGTGTCAACGCGGTCGCCTCGAAAAATTTCTCCGGCAAGGAGCCCTTCCATGATAATTTGTCGGAGTCGTGGTCGGCGGGCGTGTCGATGTCATGGAATATTTTCGACGGCGGTCTCACTTCGTCGGAAATCAAAGAAGCCGACGCGTCGTTGGCGAGCACCGAAGAGGCTGCCGCCTCCGTTCGCGAGTCGATTCAATTGAACGTGCAGGTGGCGTTTCTCAACCTCCGCGCGGCGGAAAAAAATATTTCGACGACTGCGATCGCCGTCGAGCGCGCGCAGGAGGATTATAAAATCGCGCAAGTTCGATACGCGGCGGGCGTCGACACGAACCTTGCGGTGATGGACGCGGAGGAAAAATTGACGGAGGCGCGCACGAATTATTATTACGCGCTCTACAGTTACAACACGGCGAAGGCGGATTTGGATTACGCGATGGGGATTCCGGTGAGCATCGACGTTACGAGATATGTCACCGCCGAGCACGAAGGCAAGACGGCGGATCAGGCGCGCGAGGAAGCGGCGATCACCGAAGAGGGCGCGCTCGTGCCGAAGGCGGAAGAGCCGGCGCCGGTGGTGAAGATGAGCGGGCTGGATGATGCGGTGCCGTTGACGACGGAGCTGGTCGAGTCCGAATGATGTTCGATTGAATACGGTTTTGATTGCCGATCGAAAATTTTTGATCGGTAATTTTTTTTAGCGTTGATAAATGTCGCAAGGCAGGATATAATTGCGTGGATTGATGAAAAGAATCTGTCAAACTGATATAAATCTGAAATGCCGTCGGAGTGACGGAGCGACGGAGCAACGGAAAAAAATTTTTTCTCCCCGCCCACCCACC
>CALGGP010000025.1 GCA_937915885.1 uncultured Selenomonadales bacterium
GCGTTCGTCATCATGGTCATCGGCGGCATTGCGGTCGTGTTCCATTTGACCCATCCGTTCCACATCTTCAACGGCTTCGGTCACCTGACCAGCGGCATCACCCAGGAGCTCATCGGCATGGTGCTCGTGGTCATCGCGATGGTGCTCTTCTTCCTGATGCTGCGCCGCTCCGATGACAACACCGTGCCCACCTGGGTGCCCATCGTGGGCCTAGTGGTGTCCGCGGTGCTCATCGTGGCCATGGGTCACTCCTACATGATGGAGTCCCGTCCCGCGTGGAACAATGTGCTCCAGCTTCTGAGCCTGCTTGGCGCGGCCTGCATCTTGGGTCCTGCCACCGTGGCCATCGTGGCTGCCGTGAAGAAGGTCGAACTGCCTGAAATCGGGCTCATGACCGTCATCGGCACCGTGGTGAACGCGGTTCTGACCGCCGCCTTCATGTTCAGCATGAATGCTGCCAGCTCCAGCTTCGAGAGCTTCCAGTACTACTTCGATCCCACGCACCCGAACTACGCGCTGAAGTCCGGTGCTGACGTGTCGCTGTTCTCCGGTGACGCGCTCACCTGCACCGTGATCATCATCGTGGCGCTTGTGGTCTCGCTTATCGCCGCCTTCATCGGCAAGAAGCAGGGCAACAAGTGGCTCACCTGGGGCAGCGTGGTCGTGGTGTGCGGTCTGGCGTGCGCCATCGCCTTGCGTACCGTCATGTACCTGATGGGCGCCACCATGTTCATGCTGTACTAACCTCCGGTCTTTCCCGGGCCGCGTGCGCGGCTCGGGGCCGGAAGGGGCCTGCAAGGCCCCGGAACTGACAGAGACTTAAATGAAAAGATTGGAGGTTTTCATGCGTGCAATAACGAAAGCGGGTGTCATCCTGGCTGCGTGCGCTCTGGCGGCGGGCATGTGCGCCTGCGGCAGCTCCAACGAGTCCGCCGCCGAGCCCGAGCAGGAGGCTTGCGCTCAACATTAACGCCGCAAATTTTTTCAACATCACTATGCGCACCTTCAATCTTGTCAACTTGATTAATTATAACACGGCGTAAAAATTTTTATCAAGCAACGACGGCGCTTAAGATTTTTTTCAAAGTCGCCGATAAAATACAAAACGCCGCGGGTTGCGGCGCAGGGAGGCGAGTAACCGTTGTGGATTTCAAAAGTTGAGGACTTGAGCGAGCAGAAGGATTCGGTACAGCTCAACGGCTCGATGAACAATCAAAATTACATGCGCTCTGTGATGACGGTGGGGCGTCGGACGGCGGCGAAGGTCGCGTTGACGGATTTGACGCGGGAGTCGGCGGCGTTCGTGACGTTCAGCCAATCGAGCGTGCGGCAGTCGGGAATAATTCAATCGTCGGCTCATGCCGCATCTTTATCGGGCGTCGACGTAAACTTATTTTCGGCAGACTAAAAAAATCCGCTCCGCGCGGATTCTTTTATTTATATCGTCGCTCCGGATCGCAATAAACTAAATCAAGAAACTTCGCCTCTGAAAGAGGATATTCAACTTCGACGAGTTGTGGAGGAAATAAACCGTTATCAAATGCTCCGCAATATAGCCGAAATGCCTCGGTGGAATCTTCACCGCGTTCGCATTAAGCATGCTCTCATACTCACTCATCACATCGAACAACCACTGACAATACTCATGGAAGATATTCTTTCGCGCGACAAAAAGATTTGACGACGCAGCAACCGCCTCCTCCGTGACAGCCTTGTGTGTCTGCTCATATTCCGGATGCGTCTTACGAATCGCCTGCGTCAAATAATCGCCCAAACGATGTGCGCCTGTGCTCATCCAAAGAATCTCCAACTCCGCCACAATCACATCAATACCGTTCAAGAGGGCTGTACGCAACTGCTCATCGTCCATAGCGAAAACCCGACTGTACAGATTAAAGCCGATGTACTCATGCTCAAAATCGTTTTTGTGCAACCAGTAGAGCGCCGTCAACTCGCAATAAAACGGATTTTTCGTCGAGATATTGTCCTCTCCAACGTCGTCCCTTAACTCGCACATCTGAACATCCGTCAATGCAGCGCCGGCTTGAATGTACGTTGAATACTTCGGCGCCAACAGCGGACGTCGCGTCTTGTGCCGATCAAAATGAGATGTGACCACATATATTTGCAGATCGACGGGGACACCTCTGATACTCTTCGACCGGACCGGCACCGATGCATTCACATTCCAGCCGTACTCTCGAATATAGCGGAACCGATCAACTATCGACAGCTCCCACAAAGTTCTGTGCGCGTAAAAAATTCGTTTAAACCCGCGATTCTTCAACAGATCAAACCAATGATCCGCCGCACGATTCCACCTGAAGCCGCCGCTGAGCACGATCGGAGTCTCGAGATCTTCGTCGGTGATCTCTTCGAACTTTTTTGTTTGCAGCTTAGGGAATTTGCTCCTGTCGAAAGTGGAGCCGGGCGGCAACACATAGCAAACAGCCCCCCCCCCAATTTTTTCACAATCTGCCGCTCAAGTCCGACATCCGGAACACTGCGAGGGAAAATTAGAAAACGGTTGGGGAGCGCAACATTTGTTGAATGTTCCAAACTCAATCCTCCTCGGATAAGACACAATAAAAACTTTATTATTGGAGCGGGCAATGGGAATCGAACCCACCTCTTCAGCTTGGGAAGCTGACGTTCTACCGATGAACTATGCCCGCTTGAAAGCAATGCGTAATGCGAAATTCGTAATTTGTAATCAGAAATGACGGATTTAGGGGCGCCGCCGACGCTCCCGCCCTCGGAGCGCAGCGCCCAACAGAGATCGCGATCCCCACCCGCGTCGACGGCGCCCGCATTGAGCGGTCAAAGACAGCGGCTTGCGTTAGTCGCCGGGAAATTAATTCGTCGCTCACAAGCGCGGCGCCCAACTTACACTGCAACGCCCACCAGCGTCGGCGCTCGCCTTATGGTTCTTGATAAGGAACAAAAGGGTAGGCGGGTGGGAGAAATATTTTCAACGGAGCAAGTTTAAGATGCTCGCGCGATTTTGATTGAACATCTGCGTCGCGAACATCGCTAACCTTTCTTGCGCCTGCTGCGATCTGAGATTGGTAATTTCTTGAGCGATATTGGAGTCGTCAAGCGTCGATACCGCGTTGAGCTCATTCTCCTCCATCGTCATGTACATGCTCGTCTGATACTCCAGCCGCTGTTGTTGAGCGCCGAGCGTCGTCTCTACATCGAGCGCCGATTGAAATTCTATATCCTCCATCGCCGTCTCGATCGTACCCGTCGTCCCGCGCGCCACATTCAACGCGTTGTCCACACGATTGATCGCATCTTGGATCGCGTCCGCGTTGTCGACGTTGAAGTTCAATTGCCCCTGATCATTCGTCAAGCCCAGTCCGCGACTCGTAAGATTATTGAGCCGAACGTTGTCATAGCCGGTGATTCCCGCCACCGTCAAATTGCGACTGCCCGTCAACAATCTCTGACCGTTGTACTGTACATTGGCGTTGACGTCGATCTGCTGAACACGTTGCTCGATCTGTCGGAACAAACTCTCACGGTCGCCTGCATTGTTGGTGCCGTTCGCCGCGTTAATCAGATTCTCTCTGATCCCGCTCAATGCCTGCACCGTATTATTCGCCGCGCCCGCCGCCGTCCGCAACATCGCTCCGGTATTCTGAGCGTTCCGATTGGATTGCGCGATGCTCCCGATGTTGTTGTACATCCGTTGCGCGACCGCATACTGTGAAGCGCCGTTGCTCGCGTTCGGGTATCTCGACCCGGTCGCGATTCGTTGTATCGTATTTTGCGAGGCAGTCTGCGCACGGTTTAGTGTGTTGAGCGCGCTGTTGACGCCGTTAATCCCAACTGCCATGTCGATCACCCTCTCCTTAGAACTTCGATAAACTTCACTGTCGCTATTCTACACCGTTCTTTCAGCCTTGGCAAGTGTTTCGACAAAAAAATTTTTCAGCCGCCGAGCAGAAACGTCGACGTCAGCTCAAAAACTTTTTCTCGCCCTTCCTTCAGCGGCAGCAGATGCCCCATGTCCTCGAACAAAAAAATTTTTTTCTCCGTCGATGACACCCGATCGAATATGTATTGCGCACTCTCGACCCGCGCCGTGTGATCCGCCGTCCCGTGCATAACCAAGATCGGCGCCGTCACCCGCGATAAAACTTTTTTCGTATCGTCAATCATCGACACCAATTCGTGGACGCTCGACAGCGGCATGCTCCGATATACGTCGTTGACGCCCGTCGGCACGTCTTTTAAATTTCGACGCGGTTTGTGCACCACCAACGTCCCGCACTCCCCGCGCGGAGGCAATTGACTTAAATTCATGGATTCGTCAACGAAGATCGGCGTCGACATGCTCACCAATCGATCGAGCTCGACCGTCGACGCCGCCTTCAACGCCAACAGCCCGCCCATCGAATGTCCGACGATCGAAATTTTTTTACACAACCCGCGCAAAATCGATATGCCGTCGAGCACGGAATAAAACCAATCCTCGCGCGTCGTCCGCATCAGATCGCTGACCGTCGTCCCGTGCCCCGCCAGTCGCACGCATAACACCGTCAAGCCCGTCGAATGTAGATATTCGCCGAGCAGTCGAAGTTCCGCCGGATTGCCCGTAAAGCCGTGGATCAACAGCACTCCGCGATCGCCGTCCGCGCGGAGCAAAAAACTTTCGGCGCCTTGAATGATCATCGTCGTCAGTCCTCACGCGGTGAGCTTTGCGATTATCAACGTGATCACCGCAAACAACACTCCGAAGATGATCGTCACTCGAGCGAGGAACGCATCCATACCGCGCGCCTTGCCGCTGAACACCGCATCGCCGCCTCCGTCCATTCCTCCGAGCCCGCCCGATTTCGGCTCTTGACCCAAAATCGCTCCGATCAATACGATTGCCACGATCGCGTCGAGTACCATCAATGCTGTCAACAAAATTCATTCCCCCTAAAAAAATTGCCCGCGTCAACCGACAACGGGCTTAAACATTTTTTCTATCATCGATCAGAACGCCGCAACGATCGCGCCCTTGTACTTCTCATTGATGAAATTCTTGACGGCGTCGGATTTGAGATGCTTCATAAGAGTTTCGATCTCGGGCTTGGTCTCGTCGCCTTCGCGCACCACCACGATATTGACGTACGGCGAGGTGCTGTCCTCCATGAACATCGCGTCCTTGGTCGGCACGAGATCGGCTTGCATCGCAAAGTTGGTGTTGATGACGGCGGCGTCAACGTCCTCGAGAGTGCGAGGCACCTGAGCCGCCTCGACTTCCTGCAGGACAATGTTTTTCGGATTCTCGGCGATATCCTGAACGGTCGCCTCGGCTCCGACGCCTTCCTTCAACTTGAGCAGACCGGCTTTCGACAGCAGAAGGAGCGCACGTCCGCCGTTGGTGGGATCGTTGGGGATTGAAATGTTTGCGCCGTCCTGAAGTTCGTCGAGATTTTTAATCTTGCGCGAGTAGACGCCCATCGGCTCGATGTGAATGCCGCCGGCGCTCTTGATCTTCATCTCTTTGTGTTCGCTGACGAAGTTGTCAAGATACGGCTGATGTTGGAAGAAGTTCGCGTCGAGCTCTTTGTCGTTGAGCGCGATGTTGGGCTGAACGTAATCGCTGAACTCGACGATGTCAAGTTTGATGCCGTCGGTCTCGAGCGCGGGCTTAATCTCCTCGAGAATTTCCGCGTGCGGGACGGGCGTCGCGCCGATCTTAAGCGTTTTGAGCTCGGTAGTTTTTTGGTCGGTGACTTCGGCTCCGCCGCCGCAACCGGTGAAGAGCATCGCCGCCGTCATGAGAGACGCCGCGACCGCCAAAAGTTTTCTCATCAAAATTGCCTCCTCAATAAAAACGGTTTGGTAAACGGAAAATATTTTAGCGCCGCGCCGTCGTTCAGTCAAACATTTTTGAGCCCGCGCGTTTTTGGGGGGCGCCGTCGACGCTCCCGCCCACCAATGACGGCGCCCAACCGAGGAAGCAGTTCCCACCCGCGCCGACGACGCCCCCTGTTCGTTGCCAACAAGAAAGAAGATCGGCGCCGCCAACGTCCGCCCTTCGGAAATTTTTTCCGCCCGCCTTTGAAAACTTTGTTGTCAACAAAAAAAGGGCAGGCGCCGCACTCGCCGCCCGCGCTCGGAAATTTTTCCGCCCGCCTGTTTGTTGCCGATAAAAAGAAATCGGCGCCGCGCACGTTGCCCGCTCTTCGGAAATTTTTTCCGCCCGCCTTTGAAAATTTTGTTGTCAACAAAAAAGGGCAGGCGCCGCACTCGCCGCCCGCCCCTCGGAAAAATTTTTTCGCCCGCCTTTGACAATTCCGTTGCCGATAGATAAAGAGTGGGCGCCGCCACCGCGGGGTGGGCATGCCTTCCTCCGTTGGGCGCCGTCGTTCGTGGTTATTTAATTGTAAATTTTCACGAGAAGAATAATTTTTTATTTGGTAAAAATTAT
>CALGGP010000026.1 GCA_937915885.1 uncultured Selenomonadales bacterium
GCGAGAATCACGATTTTATTTCCAGCGCGCCTCGACGCCGAAGATGAAATCGTGATTCTCGCGCTCCACCGTCAAGCCCACATTATTATTGAAATCATATTGGAAGCCGTACCTATTGATGTTGTCGCCGCCAATCCCCCGCGTATACTTCAACATCACATTGTCGGTAATGTACTTGCCGAGCTGGACGTTATATTCCTCTTCGTATTTGTTATGTTCCTCGCCGTGATGATCGAACGCCGACCCCGACCCGCGCGATATCGTAAATTGATCGAAGCCCAGCGTCTTTCGTACCGCGCCCTCGATCTCTGACAGGATGCTCAATTGCAGTCCGAGCGTCAACAGATCGCCCGCATCAAATTCATTGTCGCCGCCCTTTTGATAAGCATCTCGAAACGTCAACAGTTGAATGATTTCTTCTTGCGTCATTTCCGGCGACGAAGTCATGGTGAAATTCGCAGCGCCGACAGGTCCTTCAACATTCAAGAACACCCGTGCTTGAGTCAATTTCGCCTCCGCCTTAAATTTCAACGACGGACTGAAACTGTCCAACTGATTGAATGCCGCTTCGCCTTCGGAGATTTTGAAGATCGTCTTGAAATAATTTACAGTGCCGCCGGGCTTGACTTTGATCTCCCCCGACGGTTGAGGACGACGCGCCGTTCCGCCGAAATGCGCTGAACCATCCAGATACATATCGTAAGCATAGGCGCCGCTCGAATAATAGAAGTGAACTTTGTTGCCGAAATTGATCGTCGTGTCGAGGAGGAGCATCGGCAATTCGCCCTCACTATCTGGAATCGTCGGTAATGACATCGTGCATTTTTCAAAGTCGACATGCCCGCTGATCTTCGGGAAGCGTCCTAAGTGATAGAACTGATCCTCGTTGAGCTCGAACTCGAAAGACAACGGACCGCGATAAAACTCCGATTTGATCTCGAGTTTGTCGGCGACCAGTTTAAAGTCGTAGTCTTTCGGTTCGATGCCGTCAAATTCGATGCCGCCCGTCATGACATATTTACCGCTCCCGACCATGCCGTCGAAGCGTTCAATCGTCATTTTGGTTCCGGTGAAATCCAGCGTCATGTTCATGTGCTCGATCGGAGATTTGACGGCTTTGAATTTCGTCGAGCCCTCGAGCACGGAAATTTTCCCGTTGACCAGAGGATGAGCCGCCGTCCCCGTTATGCGCAACGAGCCCTGCATTTCGCCCATCGCCCACGCTACGTAATCGCTCAGCACCGGCAATAAACTTATATTCGCGTCGTCGAGCGTGACCGTCAAATCCAATTGATCTCGATCGTTGAGTTTCGACGGATCGCCCTGCGCCGTCAACGACACGAGCGGCACCTTGCCTTGAGCGCTCGCCTGATAAATTTTGTTGTCGACCGCCCGCTGCACTATGAAATTTTTTACGTCGACAATCCCGTCGACCAGATCAAATTCGCCACGCATGAAGTCAAACGATGCGTCCTTGAACCCGCCGTTGATGTGAACGAGCCCATGCGCCGTCGGATTTAGCGTCGTGCCCTCGATCGTCGCCGCAAACGCCGCCGTCCCCGCGACCGTGCTCTCGAGCCCCGCCGCCTTCGCAAACATGTCGAGCGACAACTCCTCGGCGGTGATTTTGATGTTGAGCGGACCAAGCAACGCGCCCGAGCCACTTGCCGTCAGATATCCCGACTCACCCTGATAGCCCTCGAGCTTATTGATGTAGGCGACCTGATTGATCAGATTTACGTCGATGACGATATCGCGGACGGGGCTGCCGCCGACCGTGCCCTCGGCAATCGTCCCGACGATGTTCAGCGACGGATTATACATCGAACCGCCGAAGCGAATGTTGCTGTCGAGATTGCCGCTGATCACATCGGTCTTGACGTTCGACATCGCCAGCAGATTTTTGACGTCCGCGTTCTTGACCACCGACGAGCCGTTGAGCGTGTTGCTCACATAATTTATCGCGCCGTGCACGTTATACGAGCCCGCGCCTTCGTTGAAACTTAAATTGTTGAGCAGAATCGTATCGCCGTTGAGCCCGACGTCGCCGCGCACATTCCGAACCTCGACGCCGTTGAAGTTGAGCGTGTCCGCAAACAGATCGCCGTCGAAAATCGGAGTGCCGTTGAGCGAACCGCTGATAATCCCCTCGAAATGCCCGTGCCCGTCGAGCGTATAATCCTCGGGGACGACGCTCTGCAGGCGGCGCATATCAATATCGTGCATGATGACCGTAAAATCCATGTCGGTCGTCACCTTGTCGATGGTGCCGTTCAAATCCATGTCAATCATCGGCGTGTTGATGTGAAAATCCTGCACTCGAATCGTGTTGCCTTCGACGTAATAATCGCCGTCCATGCTGTTGACGAGCATGCCGCGATACGAGCCGCGCCAAAAATGAATGTAGCCGACGACCTCGGGCTTTTCGAGCGTGCCGGTGACTTTTATTATGTTGTCGACATTGCCGGTCAAGGGCTGGTCGGGCGAAATCAGATTGATGATATCCTCCGCGCGGGCGCCTTCGGTGTCGACCTGCAGATCGATCGTCTGCGCGCCCGTCAAGCCGACGGTGCCCTTCGCCAGCCAATGATCCTTGCCGTCCTTCGTCAAAGCAAAGTCGTCGACGCTAACCTGTTGGAGCGAGCCCTTTGCGGAGAATTTTATCGAGTCGAACGGCTGATTGAGCAGTTGCCCTTTGAAATGATCGCCTTCGCGTTGGGAGTTGTCGATGGCGGAAAATTGAAGTTCGACGGCGGGATTTTCGATCGAGCCGCTGATTTTGCCCTTGAAATCCGACAACCCGCTGATGACGCCCGGCAACGGTTGAGCATAGGCGACGGGCATGATCGAATCAGATTTTTGCTCGAGCCGAGCGATGTTGATGTTGGCGAGCGACGGCGGCAGGAAATTATTTATGAATGCGAGATCGACATGCCCGCCGTAAAAATTGAGATCGATCTCACGCCCGATGTTGATCGTGCCTTCGACGCCGATCGAACCGCGATTGGGCATCGACGCGCTGAGATAATCGATGCGAAATTCTTCCGTCCGCGCGAAAAACGACGTGTCGATGCGATCGATCGGGATGTCCTTAAAATAAATGTCGGTGGCGGTCGCCGAGCCGTAGACCTTCAACTGATCAAGGTCGTCGCCGATGCCGTTGATGCCGAGGTCGGCGGTGATCCTGCCGCTGATGCCGGCAAGATCGGGAATGTAATCGGCAATCCGATTGACATCGACCGCGTAGGTTTTGACGTGGGCGTTGAAGGCGTAATTCGACGCTTGAAATTCGATGTCGCCGCGGAGCGAGCCGCCGAAAGTGTTTGCAACGAAGTCGGAGAGATAAACGGCGTTGTCGAAGTACTTGAAATGCGTCGCGATGTTCGACGCGTAGAGAGTGTTGTAGGCGATCGACGGGACTTCGATGTCGGCCTCGACGAGCGGGCGCTCAACGGTGCCGGTGACTTGCGCGGTAAAGGAGGCAACGCTGTCGACGGGGATCGCGGCGAGCACCGCCGACGGTTGAAAATTATCGGCGGCGGCGTGAATGTCGAAGTAAGGGGTTTCGCCGTCGATACGGATCGAGCCGCTCACGTCGGCGAATTGATTGTTGGCGGAAAGCGACGCGTCAACGAGAATCTCTTTATTGTTGAAAGTGGTCGTGCCGTTGATGTGCTCGATGACGGTCTGCTCGACGAGCACGGAGCCGTTTGACACATTCGAGCGCCCGTTGAATTTGGTCTCGTCGCCCTGCATCGCGACGCTGATATTGAAGTTCGACAGAGTGCCGTCGATAATTTCAATGCTTTCGGGGAGCGTGTCCTCGGGGATGAACGGCAGATAATCACGAATGTCGGCGCGGTTGGCGTTGATGTAAAAAGTTTTGCGCCCGCCGAGGATTGCGGCGTCGACGATCAGCTCTTCGCCGACGTTATCAGCCTTGACGTGACATTTTAGGTTGGAGGCGCCGTTGAATTTGACGTTGGCGTTGACGGTCTTCAGGTCGATGGGGTTGTCGTTGTAGGCGGTGGTGAGTTGCGCGACGGTGCCGTTGGCGGTGATGTCGTCGAGCCCCGCGAATTGGAGATCGGCGTTAATATTTTGAGCGTCGAGCGCACCGAGCGATTCATCGAGCCCCTCCGCGCGGAGCTTGCCGTCGACGAGTTTGATATCGGCGTTGAAGTCGGTCTTGCCGCCGCCGGAAGTTTTTATGTCGTCGAAATTCCAAGTGCCGTCGTCGCGTTTGACGATCAATCCTTCGGCGCCGGTGAGAGTGATGTGCTCGACGGCGGAGGCGGGATCGTCGTAAAGCGCGAGCAGTTTAAAATCGACATCGGCGCGATCCGCGCGGGCGATCAATTGATGCTGATGATCGTAAATCGCCAGATCGGTGATCGAAATGTCGGATTGTTGATCGCGTTTTGTATTGATGTCGCCGATAATGACTTCGCCGATCTCGACGGTGGTGCCGAGATTTTGAGAGATCATCTGAGCGGCGTTGGAGACGGCGAATTTCAAAAGCGCGTCGCGTTGTTGGTAAGCGTAAGCGGCTCCGATCCCGACGATCACGATCAAGCCGACGAGAACTCCGGCGGCGACTTTAAGAAATTTTTTCATGGCGCTCCGCCTCCCTTCAAAAATAATTTGCCCGCCCACCCGC
>CALGGP010000027.1 GCA_937915885.1 uncultured Selenomonadales bacterium
GGTGGCGGCGGCGGACGCGGTGAGCGCGGCACGTCCGGGGGCGCGGCGCGAGAGCCTCGAGATGTATTTGAAGAGATTGAAGATGCTCGAGGAGATCGCGGAGTCGTTTGACGGCGTCGAGAGATGTTTTGCGATCCAAGCGGGGCGCGAGATACGAGTGATGGTCAAGCCGGATAAAGTAGACGATCTAGCGGCGGTGACGCTGGCGCATGACATCGTCAAGCGAATCGAGAAGGAGCTCGAATATCCGGGGCAAATCAAGGCGACGCTGATACGCGAGACGCGGGTCGTGGATTATGCCAAGTGAACAGTCGAGTGCAAAGGAGGTCAAGCCGAGAATGTTTGAGTTTTTGAAGAGAAACAAAAAGCCGAATCCCGATGCGAGCCGATTGTTGGCATCGATCCTGACGGTATATCCGGCGGTGCAATCGGTGTCGTACGATGCGAAGGACGGCATGCTTGACCTCTCGTTTGCGCTGAGCGGAGGCTTTTCGCAAGACGACTTCGAGGGCTTTTTGAAGTATGTCGCTGAAAGTGTCGAGACGTATCATCACATCGAAAATCTCGGGAGCGCGACGATAGAGCTCAACGTCGAAGGTATTCACGGGACATGTTTTTTGAATGTGCGACGTGATTTGGAGACGTTGACGTGCGGGGAGCTGTCGTTGTTGACGCAATTGGCGGCGAGTTATTTCGGGGAGAATTTGATAGAAGACCCCGACGATGCGATACCGGACGAAGATTATTTGATGGCGCAGGAAGATTTTTTGGATCAGATGTTTACGAACATCAGGCAGGTGCGGCTGGAGGGGCGGCTGGTCGGCGTGCGGGAGCGCGAGCGGGTCGTCGTCTATACGCATTGAGAACTTCGCGGCGTCTGCCGCATTTTTTTTGAGCGCGATGATAAAGAGGGCGCCGTCGACGCTCCCACCCACGACCGACAGCGCCCAACATAGGAAAGCATGCCCACCCCGCGTCGGCGGCGCTCGAACCGTCAGTGACCAACTCGCGTCGGCGGCGCTAAAAAAAAAAACGCCGGCAACTTTCAACGATCGGAGAAAAATTTTTTTGAATGGAGATGAGATCATGAGGATATTGATTGTAGGAGACGCAGTCGGACGCCCGGGGCGTCGCGCGTTTGCGAAATACACCGCCGAATTGAAACGCGAGCGAGAGATCGATCTGGTGATCGTCAACGGCGAAAACTCCGCCGGAGGTCGCGGCATCACTCGAGAGTCGCTCGATGAATTGATAGCGGGCGGCGCCGACGTGGTCACGACGGGCAATCACATTTGGGATCGCAAGGAAGTCAAGGCGATCATCGACGACGAGCCCTATCTGATCCGCCCCGCGAATTATCCCGAGGGCGCGCCGGGTAAAGGCTACTGCATTTATCCGCATCGATACAAAACGGTCGGCGTGATCAATTTGTCAGGGCGCGCATTCATGGGCAGTATGATGGATTGTCCTTTCCGCAAAGCCGATGACATTCTCCGCGAGCTCGAGGGCAAATGCGATATAATCATCGTCGATTTTCATGCGGAGGCGACGAGCGAAAAATACGCGCTCGGATATTATCTCGACGGTCGGGTGAACGTCGTCGTCGGCACCCACACGCACACGCAAACCGCCGACGAAAGACTTCTTCCGCGCGGAACTGCCTACATCAGTGATCTGGGCATGGTCGGCGCGCGCGATTCGATTTTGGGCGTTCAGGTCGACAGCATCTTGCATAAATTTCTCTACTCGACGCCCGTCAAATTCGATGTCGCCGAGGGTGCCTGCATTTACAACGCGGTGATCGTCGAGATTGACAACGCCACGAATAAAACCGTCGGCATCGAAAGAATTTTTATCGCCGAAGAATAAATAAAAAAGAGCCGTCGAAAAAGACGGCTCGAATTTTTTTTAGCGGTAAGATTTTTTAAAGATGTTGAGCATGTCCTCGTCTGACAGCTCGACGGGATCGAATTGCAGCAGGAAGCCCATCGCGTCCCGAGTGTTCTGCACCATCTTCGGAAATTCCTCCGGCGTGATCCCGTAATCGCTCATCTTCAACTCGTCGACGCCGCACGCCTTCTGCAACGCCTTCAACGCATCGATGAAATCACTCGCCTTATTGGCGTTGGCATTGCCCATCGCCCGCGCCATGTCGATAAACCGATCGTCGCACGCATGCTTTTCGACGAAATGACCGAAATACGCCACGCTGATCATGATCAAGCCGGCGCCGTGCGGCAACTCCTGATGATACGCCGACAATGCATGCTCGAGCGAATGCTCCGCCGTGCAAGCGCAAACGTCCATCGAGAAGCCGCCGAGCGTGTTGGCGAACGCCACTTGAGTGCGCGCCTCGAGATTGCTGCCGTCCTCGACCGCGATCGGCAAGTACTTCGCCAACTTCGCTATCGCCGTCAGCTCGATCATATCCGCCGCCTCGTTGCGCGCTTTCGAGATATAACCTTCGGCGTTGTGGAAGAACGCATCGAAGCCCTGATATGCCGTAAATTTTTTCGGCACCGTCAGCATGTAATTCGGATCGACGATCGCCAGCACGGGGAACCCCGCAAAAATCGCCGTCTTCTCGTTCGTCGCCGGATTGCTGATGACAGCGCCCGCGTCGACCTCCGAGCCCGTGCCCGCCGACGTCGTCACCGCGATATACGGCAACATTTTTTCCGTCAACGGTTTCTTGCCGCCCGTCCCGAACATGATGAAGTCCCAAACGCGCCCTTCCTTTTGAGGAATCACCGCCGCGATCGTCTTCGCCGCGTCGAGCACCGAGCCTCCGCCCAGTCCGACGACGAAATCGCAACCGTTTGCGCGTCCGAACTCGACGCCCTCTTGCACCGTCGGCTCGAGCGGATTGGCTTGAATCTTATTGAAGACAACATATTCCGCGCCCCACTGCTCGAGCTCCGATTGAAGTTTGTCGAGACTGCCGTTGGTTTTGGTCGAGCGCCCGTTGGAGATCACAATCAGCGCCTTCTTGCCGAGCGGCGCCTCGTTGTGCAATTCGCCGAGCCGCCCTGCTCCGAACAGCACCTTCGTAGGAATATTCCATGTAAAGCTCATTCGCAAATCCCTCCAATGAAAAATCTGATCGGATTATATCCGTCGAAAAAAATTTTTTCAATCCCTGTAGTTGGTTCCAAGCCGGAAAAAATATTTACCCCACCCACCC
>CALGGP010000028.1 GCA_937915885.1 uncultured Selenomonadales bacterium
CGATAAATCGGCGCCCCGCGCGGACGGCGCCCCGCCTTTGCGGTCGACGGTCGAAAGCTGCCAATGGCGGGCGATAAATCGGTGCCCTGCGTCGGCGGCACCCTTCCTTTGCGGGCGACGGTCGAAGGCTGCCAAGGGCGGACGGTAAATCGGCGCTCCGTGTCGGCGGCGCCCTTCCTTTGCGGTCGACAGTCGAAGCTGTCAAGGGCGGACGATAAATCGGCGCCCCGCGCGGACGGCGCCCCTTCCTTTGTGGTCGACGGTCGAAGGCTGCCAAGGGCGGACGATAAATCGGCGCCCCGCGCCGTCGACACCCAACCTTTTAATTCCGCATTCCTAATTCCTAATTCCTAATTGCTTTTTGGGGGGATAAATTTATGAGGCTAAAAATATGGGCGGCAACTCTCTTGATGTTCGTCGCACTCGTCGCTCCCGCGCGCGCCGCTGAGTTTGAAATGATCTCTTACTCCGCGCAAGTCAAATTGCAGTGGCTCGCCGCCGCCGGCATCCCCGAGGCTCAAATGTTTAACAAATTACTCGGCAAGCCCGACTTCTTCAATAAGGACAACCTCCGCGACTTCGATCGCCTCGAAAAAGTCAACGCCATCTATAACGAGTTCTGCTACGCCTCTTTCATCGACTTCATTCGAGCTCGCGACTACAAAAATGTTTACGAGATCGGCTGCAGTTACTCTCCACGCGTCGTCGCTCTCGTCCGTGACGGTCGAAAATATGTCGGCGCAGAATTAGCCGCCGTCGCCATGATCGCCGACGACCTCGCCGATCGCGTACTCGGCAAAAAATATCGCAATCAATTTGAGTACTTCGATGCGCCCGTCACCGACGCCGAAGCCATGCTCGGCGCCGCCGATTTCCTCAACGGCGAAGTTTGCGTCATCGAACAGGGACTCATGATTTACTTCAATCGTGAGCAGATCGCTGAGATGCTCGTACACGTCAAGGAAATTCTTCAGGCGCACGGCGGCTGCTTCGTCACGTCGAATTTCTGTCGTAAACCTTATTTCGCTCAGATCGTCGAGCCCATCTACGGCGCTGATGCCGTCGAGCCCCTTTACCGTCGCACGCGCATGCTCTACGAAGATGTTCTCGGCGATCCCATGTACGACGACACCTTTACCTCCGACAAAGACGCGTTGAAATTCCTCAACGGGCTCGGTTTCAAGGTCGAGCAGGTTCCTCTCTTCCGCGCGGAGCCTCAACTCTATTCGTTCAGCAGTCTGACCTCCGACCAGATCAGCGCCATGAAACGCCTCGCTAAACAAAATTATATCTGGGTGCTCACTCTCAAATAATTTCATCGAAAGGAGATCCTTAGACTATGGCTTACTCCAATGAAATTCATAACCTTTTTTCTTACGCAAAACGACAAGGCACCGCCGACAACGACACCATCTTTAATTACGGCGACCATGTCACCCTAAACGGCGGCGGCGGCAATGATCTCATTACACTCGGCGGCAGTAACGAAGTCGTTCAGTACAACTCGGGCGGCGGTAATGATACCGTCCTCGGCGCCGATTTCACCACTACTCTCGACAGTAAGTTTGATTCGGTCGAGTGGACCGGCGCTGATATAATCGTCCGCCTCGACAACGGCTCCATCACTTTGAAAGACCTCAACGACCCGTGGAAATTCATCGATACCATTTTCGGCTCCGAAAACGACGATTCTATCATCGGGCAAGATACTCTCGCCGAAGATACCATCGGCTTACAAATCATGGGCGGCTACGGCAATGATACCATCCGTAATTTCGTTCGCTATTCTACCCTCGTCGGCGGCACAGGTAATGATTCCATTCGTAACGACAACGAAGACTACTATGGCTCGAGTACCATCAGCGGCGGCGACGGTAACGATACCATCATCAATCGGGGACATAACGTCACCATTAACGGCGGTAAGGGCAATGATCTCATCAATCTGCACTCCGAACGCAACGCCACCCTTCAGTACGCCGACGGCGACGGCGACGATACCGTGATCGGCATCAGCGATAATCTGACTTTCGACTTCAAATATGATTCGTTCACTCGGCAAGGCTCTGATATCATTGTCCCCATCGGCAGCGGCTCCATCACTTTCAAAAACGGCACTCGCGATTCGCGCTTTGAAAATGTATTGCGCGGCACCGACGGCGACGACCTTCTCATCAACGACAAGGGCTATTTCACCGTCGCGGGCGGCAAGGGCAATGATACCCTCTTCAATAATAACGGCATCGTCAATCTCAACGGCGGTGAAGGCGACGATGTCATCAGCCTCGGCAGCGACGGCTTCTCTTATATCGAGTACTCACTCAACGGCGGCAATGATACCGTCTTCGGCTATAACGAGTGGAACGGGCAGCTCACTTTCGATTACGACAGCATTGAAGAGGTCGGCGATGATGTGCTCGTTCATGTCGGTAACGGCTCCGTCCTCTTTAAAAATACCACCCGCGCCCGCGTCGCTTGGATCATGCGCGGCTCCGACGGCAACGATAACATCAGAAACAGCTCGCGCGTCAAATATATCGTCGGCGGCAAGGGCAATGATAACATCAGAAACGAAGCCGGCAGCGCCACCCTCGACGGCGGCAACGGCGATGATTATATCGTCAACTACGGCGATCGGGCAATGTATGTGTCGATACGCGGCGGCGCCGGTAACGATAATATCTCGGCGGGCGGTCAGTACTCGACCGTCGACGGCGGCGAAGGTAATGATGTCATCAATAATACCGGTTGGAAAAATCTGATTGACGGCGGCAACGGCAATGATTCTATCACCAACGGCGACGGCTATTATGATAACTACTCAACCATTTACGGCGGCAAGGGCAATGATACTCTCGTCAATACCGTCAATTACGCCACGCTCGGCGGCGGCGAAGGCAACGATTATCTCTCAAACGACCACAATTGGGCGGTGCTCAACGGCGACGAAGGCAATGATACCATCGTCAACAGCGGTTATTTCTCCACGCTCGACGGCGGCGCGGGCTCCGATGTCATCAGCCTCAATAACAGTCGGGCGGTCGTGCTGCATTCGGGCGGTAACGATTCAATTTACGGCTACGACGATTATACCACCCTCGGCTTCTATTACGATTCGGTCTCGCGCGCGGGCAATGATGTCATAATGCGCGGCGGTAACGGCTCAGTCACTTTCAAAAACCTCAGCAGTGAGATGCTCGATCGGTTGGCGCCAATCGCCGCCTCCGACGCCGGTGCTACCATTTACAACGAGGACGGTTGGAAAAATATTCTCGGCGGCGCGGGCAATGACTCAATATATCACTTCTACGGCACGTCAGTGACGATAAACGGCGCGGGCGGCAACGATACCATCATCAACGAACGCGGAGGAGCCGCCTCGTTGCTCGGAGGCACGGGCGATGATTACATTTACACCGACGATTATGCGACGGTCGACGGCGGCGACGGCAATGATACCATCATCAACAGTGAAAACTCTTTGCTTAAGGGCGGCAAGGGCAATGATTTGATTATCGACACAAACAAGTCGTTGAATTACAGCACGACGATTAACGGCGGCGCCGGCATCGATACCGTTTCGATCACCGGAGGCAACTGCATTATCGAGTATGCGTCGGGCGACGGCAATGATCTCATTTACGGCTTCAACGAGTTGACGACGCTCAACTTCAAATATGATGCGCTCAGTCAATCGGGCAATGACGTCGTGGTGAAGGTCGGAAACGGCTCGCTCACGCTCAAGGATACGCCGCTGTTCCTGTTCAACGACAGGATTACAGGCAGTTACAATAGAGATAACATCACCAACAGTAAGTCGAATAAGTACATCACGACTTATGCGGGCAGCGACAGCATCAATAATACAGGCTCGCATGTGATCATCAACGCGGGCGACGGCGACGATACGATCGGCAGCCGCCGCGGCGCGCATGTGTCGATAAACGGCGGGCGCGGGAACGAAAAGATAGTTGTCGAAGGCGATTATATCACAATCAAGGGCGGCGCAGGGAATGATTCAATTTACATCGTCAGCGAATCCGCCGCCGTCATTCAATACGAGTCCGGCGACGGCAACGATACCATCCGCGGCTTTGACAATGACAAATCGACGCTCGACTTCAACATCGACGGTATCAGACAGTCCGGCTCGAATGTGATCGCGACGGTCGGCAAGGGAACGATCACATTCCAAAAC
Organism: uncultured Selenomonadales bacterium; assembly: GCA_937915885.1. GTDB lineage: Bacteria > Bacillota > Negativicutes > Selenomonadales > Selenomonadaceae > Quinella. The sequence continues at coordinate 4,199 of CALGGP010000028.1, forward strand.
ACCTCGATCAATAAGGTGATTCCGAAGGTCAACGGCACCGGCGGCAATGATGTCATCACCAACGAAAAAAATTTTGCGGTCGTCAATGCGGGCGGCGGCAATGATACAGTCGTCAACAGCGGCGTCAACGTCGTGATCAACGGGGGCGCGGGCAATGATGTGATCAGTCTCAACGGAGGCTCCGCGCGGATCGAGCATACATCGGGCAATGATACCGTCTACGGATTCGATTCCGATACCACGCTCGGCTTCTCGTATGATTCGATCGCTCAATCGGGCGCCGACGTCATCATGAAAAATAATAACGGGTCGGTCACGATCAAGGATACGTCAATCGAAACGTTCATAGCGACAGTCAGCGGCACCGACGGCAACGATCGCCTCGTCAACAGCACTCCGTTGCGTCACATCGACGCGGGCGCGGGCAACGACACCGTCGAAAACAGCGCATCCGACGTGACCATCGACGCGGGCATCGGCAATGATCTCATCAGTCTGAACGGCGGCTCCGCCATCATTCAACACTCCGACGGCGACGGCAATGATACCATCATCGGCTTCGACAATCGGACGACGCTCAACTTCGATTATGATCTCGCGCGGCAGTCCGGCAACGACGTCATCCTCGCCTCCGCCGACGACGAGATCACTTTCAAAAACGCCAAAATCGAAAATTTCAAGTCGACGTTGGCGGGCACCGACGGCAACGACCTGCTCATCGGCGGCAAAACGTTGGCGTCCATCGTCGGAGGCAACGGCAATGACACCATCACAAATGCCGCGTCCAACGTGACGATCAACGGCGGTCAAGGCAATGATCTGATCAGTCTCAACGGAGGCGCCTCCGCGCGGATCGAATATCGGTCGGGCGACGGCAATGATACCATCATCGGCTTCGATTTCAATGATACGCTCGCATTCGATTATGACGCCGTCGAGCAGAGCGGCGACGATGTGATCGTCACGGTCGGGAGCGGCACGATCACCTTTAAAGATGTCACGCCGGCTCAAGTTCTCGAAAAAGTCAACGGCACCGACGGTAACGATCGGATCAATAATACCGCCAATCGCAGGTACATCGACGCGGGCGCGGGCAATGACACCATTACAAACACAGGATCGACAGTGGTGATCAACGGCGGCAAGGGCAATGATCTGATCAGCCTCAACGGCGGCTCCGCTCAGATCGAATACGAGAGCGGCGACGGCAATGATACCATCGTCGGCTACAATTCAAATACGGCGCTCAACGTCGAGTATGATGCGATCGTCAAGTCGGGCAATGACGTGATCATGGCGGTCGGCGACGGGTCGATCACGATCAAAGACACGTCGATTGTGCCGTTCATCGGAGGCATTGTCGGCACCGACGGCGACGATGCGCTTACCAATGACGAAGAAAATAAATACATCGACGCGGGCGCGGGCAATGACACCATCACGAACACCGGCTCCAACGCTACGCTCGTCGGAGGCGCGGGCAATGACGTGATCAGTCTCGACGGGGGCTCCGCGCGGATCGAGTATCAATCGGGCGACGGCAATGATACCATCTACGGCTTCGATTCCGATACGACGCTCGGCTTCTCGTATGATTCGGTCGTCAAGACGGGCGATGATGTTGTGATGCGCGTCGGAAATGCTTCGCTCACTTTCAAAGACACGTCGATTGCGCATTTCATCAACGGCATCGTCGGCACCGACGGCAGAGACAACCTCTCCAACTCCGACGCCGACAAATACATCGACGGTCGCTCGAGCAATGACACCGTCAATACCACAGGCGACAACGTCACCGTCGAAGGCGGCGCGGGCAACGATCGAATTAATCTGCTCGGCGGCAATAACGTTTCGATCAACGGCGGCGCAGGCAGTGATCTGATCAGTCTGGGCGGCGGCTCCGCGCGGATTTTCTATAAGGACGGCGACGGCAGCGATCTGATCTACGGCTATGATTCCATGACGACGCTCGAGTTCGCGTATGATTCGATCGAGCGCTCGGGCTCCGACGTGGCGATGAAGGTCGGCAACTCCTCGATCACTTTCAAAAATACTTCGCTTGCGCGCTTCATCGAAGGCGTTATCGGCACCGACGAAGACGAAACGATTGCCAACTCCGCATCGTCAAAATACGTCGACGCTCGGGAGGGCAATGACACCATCACAAACAGCGGCTCGAACGCTACGCTCGTCGGAGGGGCGGGCGATGACGTGATCAGTCTGACAGGCGGCTCGGCGCGGATTGATTATCAATTGGGCGAAGGCAATGATACCGTCTACGGCTACAACGATCGGACGACGCTCGGCTTAGAGTACAGCGAAATCACCAAGTCGGGCGCGGACGCCGTGATGCGGAGCGGCGACGGCTCTGTCACGATCAAAGACACGTCGATTGCAAAAATCCTCGGCGGCGTGGTCGGCAGCGGCGGCAACGACAATCTCTCCAACTCCGACGCCGGTAAATACATCGACGCGGGCGCGGGCAATGACACGATCACCAACACCGCCTCGGACGCCACGCTCGACGGCGGCGCCGGCAATGATGTTATCAATCTCAACGGCGGCAGTGCGGTCGTTCGATACTTCGACGGCGACGGCAATGATACCGTCCTCGGCGCCGGAGCGAACACGACGCTCGACACCGAGTATGATTCGATCAACGTCACGAGCGACGCGATAATCCTCAAGCGCGGCGACGGCTCGATCACTCTTAAGAATTTAACGGCAGGCTTCAGCTTTGAAGATACTTTGTTCGGCAGTAACGGCGACGATTCAATCACCAACTCCGAAGTCGGCAAATACATCATCGGCGGCGCGGGCAATGACGTTATCAGTCTCGACGGCGCGGCAGTCATCGAATACTCGAGCGGCGACGGCAATGATACGATCTACGGCTTCGATTCCGATACGACGCTTGACTTCGATTATGATTCGGTCGCGAAGTCGGGCGCGGACGTCGTGATGAAGGTCGGCAACGGTTCGATCACTTTCAAAAACACTTCGGTCGTGCAATTCATGGGCGGCGTCGAGGGCACCGACGACAACGACAATCTCTCCAACGCCGACGCCGACAAATACATCGACGGGCGCGCGGGCAATGATATCATCACCAACTCCGGCGACAACGCCACGATTGACGGCGGCGCGGGCGATGACGTGATCAATCTCAGCGGCGGCTCCGCGCGGATTGCATATCAATCGGGCGACGGCAACGATACAATCTTCGGCTTCAACGCGAACACGACGCTCGACTTCGATTATGATTCGGTCACTCAGTCGGGCGCGGACGTGATCATGAAGGTCGGCGACGGCTCGATCACTTTCAAGGATACCGATCTCATGACGTTGCTTCCGAGGATAGTCGGTACCGACGGCGCCGATTCGATCTCCAACGCCGACGACTTAATCTACATCGACGCGCTTGCGGGCAACGACACCGTCACCAACAGCGGCTCGAATGTGACAATAAACGGCGGCGCGGGCAATGACGTGATCAGTCTCAACGGCGGTGCGGCGTTCATTCAACATTCGGACGGCGACGGCAACGATACCGTTATCGGCTACAACGATCGGACGACGCTCGGGCTCGAGATATCTTCGATCGGGCAATCGGGCGAGAATGCGATCCTCTACGTCGGCGACGGCTCGATCACTTTCCAAAATACCGATCTCTTGACGGTGCTCCCGAAGGTGAGCGGCACCAACGGCGCGAATTATCTCACCAACGACGCCGCCTTCCGATATATCGACTGCGGCAAGGGCAATGACACCGTCATCAACAGCGGCGCGGGCTCGACGATCAACGGTGAGGACGGCGCCAATCACATCGAAAACAGCGGCGCGAACGTTTATATCAACGGCGGCAACGGCAGCGCGGACATCATCAACAGCGGCGACAACACGAGTATTTTCGGCAGTATGGTCAATGACACCATCAATAACAGCGGGTCGGGCGTGTTGCTCCATGGAAACGCGGGCGACGACACGATCACAAGCAGCGGCGAAAACGTCACGATAAACGGCGACATAGGCAGTGATGTGATCAGCCTCCACGGGGGCTCCGAAGTCATTCTGTATGACCAAGGGGGATTCGGTGAAGAAAATGATACGGTGTACGGCGCCAGCGCGCGGACGACGCTCGGCTTCAAATATAATTCGATATCGAAGTCGGGCAATGATGTGATAGCCAATATATATATCTCGAAGTGGGGCTCGATCACATTCAAAGATGCGTCAATGGCGTATTTCGTCGGAGGCATCGCGGGCACCGACGGTGACGACACTCTGTCAAACAGCGAAGATAAAAAATACGTCGACGGGCGGTCGGGCAATGACACGCTCATAAACAGCGGAGCGGGCTCGACGGTGGACGGCGGTACGGGCGATGACGTGATCAGTCTCAACGGAGGCAGCGCGCGGATCGAGTATGCGTCGGGCGACGGGAATGATACGATTTACGGCTTCGATTCCGATACCACGATCGGCTTCTCGTATGATACGGTCGTGCGCTCGGGCTCCGACGTGATCATGCCGGTCGGCGACGGCTCGATCACTTTCAAGGATACGTCGATAGGGCATTTCATAGGAGGAAAGGTCGGCACGGACGGCGACGACGCGATTGACAACGGCGAAGATGAAAAATACGTAGACGGGCGTGCGGGCAATGATACGCTCACAAACAGCGGGGACGATGTGACGCTCAACGGCGGAGCGGGAAATGATGTGATCAGCCTCGACGGGGGCTCGGCGGTGATCGAGCACGCTTCGGGCGACGGCAGCGATACAATCTACGGCTTCGACGAGTTGACGGGACAAATCGGCTTCGGCTATGACACGCTCGAGGAGACGGGCAATGATGTGGTCGTGAGGATCGGCGACGATGAGATCACCGTCAAGGACACGACGAGCGATCGGATCACGTCGGTGCAACGGGGCACCAAGGGCGACGATGCGCTGAGAGCAGATACGCGCGCAAAGTACGTGGTCGGAGGCAAGGGGAATGATACGGTCGTCAACGAGTACGGCAACAAGGTACTGCGCGGCGGGAAGGGGAATGATTATCTCGTCAGTCAAGGCGAGCAGGCAATGTACGTGGTGCTCAAGGGCGACGCCGACGATGACACGCTCAGAGCGGACGGCAATTATGCGACGCTCGACGGCGGCAAGGGCGATGATTCAATTGTCAGCGAAAGCTACTTCGGCGTGGTCGACGGAGGCAAGGGCAATGACACGATCACAAACAGCGGCTTGAACGCGACGGTCGCGGGCGGCAAGGGCGATGACGTGATCAATCTGGTCGGCGGTCGCGCGGTGATCAATTACAAGTCGGGCGACGGCAACGATACCGTCTACGGCTACAACGACAATACGACGCTCGGGTTCGAGTATGATACGATCGAGCGGGCGGGCGATGATGTGATCATGACGGTCGGCAAGGGGACGCTCACATTCAAAGGGCTCGACGAGGATATGATCAATCGGATGGTGCCGATAGTCGTGGTCGGCGACAAAGTTACGAACGAGCAATCGGGTCGGACAATACTCGGCAGCAACGGGGATGATACGATCGAAAACAGCGGGTCGAAGGTGACGATAAACGGGTCGGGCGGCAACGATCGCATCACCAACAGCGGATATGACGCCTTCATTCTCGGAGGCGCGGGCAATGATACGGTTGCCAACTCCGACGACAACTCGACGATTGCGGGCGGCGCGGGCGATGACGTGATCAGTCTGGTCAGAGGCAGAGGGATTGTCAATTACGCTA
>CALGGP010000029.1 GCA_937915885.1 uncultured Selenomonadales bacterium
GGGCCCGCAGCATCCCCACATGCCGTGACGCCGAATTCATCGCTCACCACGAACGCCTCCGCGCCCTCCAAGGCTGGCTCGCCCTCTGCGCACGTCAGTTCGTAGCCCAGCGTCTGGGCAAGGTCGCGCACGAGCGTGTCTGCCGCATGGCGCAGCTCGCCGTCCGCGACGACCGCGCTCATGTGGGAGCCGCTCGCAACCCACATCGTGCCTGCACAACCCCGATACGGCGAGCGCGGGTCCTCGAGCCGGATATCCACGTCGCCTTCGGGGTCGATGCTCAACACGATGACGCCATTGGGCTTTTCGTAGAGCTTGTTGTCGCGCACCCATTCGAGACGCGAGCGCACCCATGCCTGCACCGCAGGGCCGACGTTGTATGCGCGCAAGCTGCGCAAGCGCCGCTCGTAGAGCTGTATCTCCTTGTTCGCATAGCGCCAGCGGAAGGTGACCTTCTCCACCGGCAGGTTCTTCGCACGCCATTCGGCCTCGGAGATGCCCTCCCCTGCCGCAGCCGCGCTCAGCGCGTCTTCACTTGTGGCCGCTGCATCTGCCGCGCCCACGAGATTGCGCGGCATGTCCTCGCGTGCGTCGCGCGCTTCGAATTCGTTGCTCATCGTCTCCACACCATGTTCTCTCTCGTTGCCGTCCGCTCCTGCGGGCGCGCGCAAGGACGCCCGCACGTTTCGCGGGCGGCAAAACGCGTTTCTCTAGATTATGTCGCATTTCCTTGCCGAATGCTCTCGGCATTCCCGTTTAGGGAGACGCGCGAACCGTAACGGCGTGATGACCTTGGGGCAGCGACCTTTTCTGTGTCTCATGGAGTCCTATAATGGCGAATATCCACTCCGAAGCAGAAAGGGGCGTCAATGTCCTCGATCGATGCGTCGGTGAAGCCGTCGACCGTCGCTCCCGTCCAATCGACGCCGCCCAACACCACGTCGCCCGCATACGATGAAGTGACGGTAACGGTCGAGGCATCGTAAATCAAACCGTCGCTCTCGAGCGCTTGATTGTAAGGTCGCCAAGCGTCGTTCTCGCGCACGTACCAATTCGATTCGGAGTAATTGTATCGAAGCTGATAGCCGTCGGCAAATCGAAAATCCGCAGTGTTCGCGCTCATGTCACTCCAAACGAATACACTCTTGACAGAATCGGTATCGTAGACGGCGATGTAATGAAGATTATCATAGGGTTGAATGGTGTACAGCGCATTGTAAGATTCCGAGTCGACATCGACGAAATACACAACGTCTTCGGCGCCGAAATAATGAAAGGTCGTGGAGTCCGCGCTTTTGATCGTGGAAATGCAGAGTGTGTCTTCGCCCGCGCCGCCGTAAATATAATCCGTTCCTCCGACGCCGCCCCACATCGACGCACCACCCGAGCCCGCGCGGATCGTATTGTCGAGCGCGTTGCCCGCCAACATTCTCCCGACGGTCGTATCGTTTCGAGCATCGACGCCTTCAATCGACGCGTCCGACCAACCGACAATCGCCGCGCCGTTGAAATCGCGCCCGCCGAGCCACAGATCGCCCTCGTAATCCGACGTGACGGTGATATTGTTTTCGTCGCGAATCAAACCGTCCGGCAACAACCATTGAAACCATTGTTGAGCCGCGTAGCCGTAATGCCATTGCGCCCCGTCGTTGAGCTGCACCGTCGTGATCGACGCGGCGTCGGATTTTTTGATCTCGACGATCGTCCCGTCGCTCGTCATCACCTCGAGCCCAATCGTATTGCCGTCGGCGTCGACCGCCAACCCCAAGCCCGACACATCGTCCAAATCGATATCCTTCAGTATGACTATATCATCGTCCGCGCAATCGACAATGACAACATTTCCGTCGCCCGCGCCCGCAACAAACGTATCGGCTCCCGCACCTCCGATCAGCGTATCATTGCCCTTGCCCCCATCAATCGACGCGCCGCCCGAGCACGCTCGAATTTCGTTGTCGAGCGCGTTGCCGACAAAAATTCTGCCGCTCACCGTATCATCGACGGCATCAATCACTTCAATCGAACTGAAATACTCCGATCCGTCGAGCGAAACATTTCCGCCGTAAGAGGATTGCACCTTCAAAACATTGCGCCCGTCGCCGTCGACGTAAACGCTCAAATCGCCGTTGATGATCGACAGCGGCGTCCAAACATCGTTCTCGACGGCGTACCAATCGCGCTCCGAATAATTATAACGGAAGCGACTGCCGTCGTTGATCTGCAACGTCGTCGTCGAGGCGGCGTCGGATTTTTTGATCTCGACGGTCGTCCCGTCGTTCGTCATCACCTCGAGCGCGATCGCATTGCCGACCGAATCGACCGCCAACCCCAAGCCTGACACATTCTCCAAGCCGATATCCTTCAGTATGACTATATCATCGTTCGAGCAATCGGCAATGACGACGTTGCCTTCACCCGCGCCCGCAACAAATGTATCAGCGCCCGCGCCTCCGTAAAGATAATCCGTTCCTCCGCTGCCGCCCCACAGCGACGCACCGCCCGAGCCCGCAAAGATCGCATTATTTTGATCGTTGCCCGCCAAAATCCGCCCCGCTACCGTATCGGCACGCGCATCGATATTCATATAAGACGCGTCAAGCCAAACATCGCCTTCATATTCCGAAGAGATATACATCGTCTGACGAACCGTTTCGCGCAGCGTCGACCAATAAGGAGTTCCTTCCGGTTCGCTCAAAATAACGCGCGTATTCGCAACGGTGTTGAAGTCGGAGATGCCCTTCATCGTGAACTCGATCCGATCGTAGGAATCTCGAAAGACAAGATCGCCGTCGGAATTATTCCCGTAAGTCAGATAGAAATCGGCTATGTCGTTGCGTACAAAAGAAAGCCCGTCGCCGTCGGAGACGCTGAAATCCGTTATGGTCACGGCGCGAATATTTCTGCTCGGAACAGCAAAACCGAACAGATCATTGCCCGCGCCGCCGGTGAGCGTAACGTTGCCGATATTCTCATCCAATAAAAACGTATTGACTTCAATATAATCATTGCCGTTGTCGCCGTGAGCGGCAATATAACTTCTCCCGACGTTGATGATATCATTGCCCGCTCCGCCGTCGATCGTGGACAAATATCCGCCGGCATCAATGGTGTCATTGCCCGCGCCGCCGCTGATCGTACTGCGAATGCCGCCCGAAAATATACTGTCATCGTCGTCGGTACCGATAACCGTATCGTCAAAATTTAATACGTCGGAATAAATTTCCTTCATCAACCGCACTCTCCTTTTCAATCACGTCGCAATCAAAACCGGCAGTCGAGACCGAACTGAAACAGCCGACCCGGGATATTGAAATTCCTGCCGAAGTACGAATAATTTTGGTTGGTGAAGTTGATCGCCTTGGCGTAGATCGTCGTCCAATCGCTTACGTCGCAACTGATGTTGAAGTTCCACATCGCGAAGTTGTCTTCAAAGTAGTGTTGACCTCCCGAGCCGCTGCCCGCCATGCCATGCAACGTCGCCTTCCACGGACCGTTCTGATATCGGATCGACGCGCTGTAACTGTTTCGCGGCACTCGATAATGAGACTGCGCCTGTTCGTCGCCCAAATCGTGTTCTCTGTGCGTGTAAGCGTAGCCGAGATTATAGCTCCAATGGTCGTCGATTTTCTGTCGATAAACCAAATTTGCGCCGCGCTGTTTGTCCTTGACGGAGTTGACGAAATAATACGTGGCGGTGTCGAAGGTGTAAGGATAGACGGCGTTGTCGTAGCTATCTACTCTGTCGAACCGATCCAAATAATTGCCGACGTTGGCATTGAAGAGACTCATCGTCACGTTGACTTTGTCGCTGAAATCGTGCTCGACGCCGATCGTTTCAGTGTGACCCGTCTCGGGCTTTAGATTGGCGTCGCCTTGATAGACTTCCATTAGATAAGGCACGCCGTTAAATGCTCTCGTGAACCAAAAACGAGAGTACAACGACAGAGGCGACGGCGCCTGATACACTCGCCCCCACGACGCAAAAAATTTCGTTTGATCGTCGGGAGAATAATTCGCGGCGACCTTCGGCGACCATTGGCTCCCGAATTGCCCGTTGTGATCGAGCCGCGTCCCCGGGACAACCGTCCACTTGTCGCCCATGGTAATCGTGTCTTGAATGTAATACGCTTGGTTGTTGACTTTGCGCTTGGTGTTGGCGAAGTCGATGTAATCACTCACGTCGGCGGATTGATGCCACTCGAAACCGACAATCAAACGGTGTTGTCCGAGCTCCCAACCGTTTTGATAATCCGCGCCCTGCAGTCGAGCCGAGCCCCGCTTGTTGTACTCGTCGACGGTCGAACTGTAATTGTTGAAATAACGGAGGAAGCCCGGCGTCGACGTGCCCTCCTTGAAATTGTAAGTCAACGCGACCTGATTGTACACGCCGGACTGCGGATATAACAATGGGTCGATGTCGTACCTGCCGGAAGCCGAGGAACGATGATTGATGTCGAAAGTCAACGAATTGCGATCGTCGAAGCGATGATCCAATCGAACGGCGGCGTATTTTGAATCGTAATCGCTCGACTGATCGGATCGAGTGGGATCGTTATTGCCGCGATAATTATACGGACGACTTTTGCCGATGCCCGCGTCGATAAACCACCCGAGCCGACCGTCGTTGCCCTGATTGGTGACCTCGTAAGTGTGTCGATGCCACGAGCCGGTGTTTATGTCGACGGTGGTCTCGTTGTGATCGCCGCGCTTGGTGATGATATTGACGACGCCTCCGACCGCATCAGACCCGTAGAGCGCGGAGCCTCCGCCTTTGACGATCTCGATGCGCTCGATCATTTTCATCGGAGGATAAATGAAGGTGCGGCGCCCGTCGACGAGAGTCAACACACGAGCATTGCCGTTGATGACAGTTGCCGCCACCATGCCGTTGACATGCGAGAGTGCCTCGTCGACGGATTGATAATGGTTGGCGTCAATTTCATCGGACGTGATGACGACGACTTCAGCCGGCGTTTGAAGACGTTTTGTCGGAATGCGCTCCGCCGTTTCAAACGTGTCGACGAGCAACAGATATCTAAGGCTGTCTTCATTGACTTCCGCCTCAACTTCCGTCGGCGCCTCGAAGTCGAAAACTTCAACGTCGGACTCTTCCGCCGCCGATGCTCCCGACGGGATCAATGCTCCGATCATCAGCGCGGTAATGAGCTTTCGCTCGATTTTTTTTGGAATCACAGTCAAGCACCTCTCAACAATTCGATCTCACGGCTGATATTCCCAAGAGACGTCGGAGTAATTGAGTTTCCACTTGGAACCGTCGGCGAGCTGCACTGTCGTCGACGCCGTGTCGCGAGTGCTGCCGATCGAAATTTCGGTGCCGTCGTAGGTCGTCACGTCGAGCGAGCGAGTATTGTCGCCCTCGTAAAGGTTGAGCCCCGATATATCGCTCAAGCTGATATTCCACAGCCAAACGAGATCATTTTCGCCGCAATCGACAACGGTTTTATTGCCCAGCCCCTGATCGACAAAGAAAGTGTCGGCGCCCGAACTTCCGACGAGCGTATCATTGCCGCCGAAGCCGCCCCACAGCCACGAGCCGTACATATTCGCCGAGATATAATTGTCGTTGGTATTGCCCGCGAGAATTCTGTTCTCGACGGTGTCAAGGTAGCCGTAGATGTTCGTGATGGAGTCGTCGCCCCAAACTTCGACGCCGTTGATCACATCCCAACCGCCGAGCCACACGCCGCCGACGTAATCCGAAAAAACATAGAGGCTGTTCGAGCCGTCGTACTTCGTCAAGCCGTAGGGAACCGTCGTCTCCTCGAAAGTATTCATCGACTGGCTGACGTTGCCGTAATAATCGCCGTAGATGACAGGCGAATCGGCAACGTCGTCGAAGTTTTTAATGCCCTTGAGCGTGAACTCGATCGTGTCGTTGGAATCGCGAATGACAACGTCGCCGTCGTCGTTGGTGGTGTGCTTGAGATAATTCGTGGTGATGTTGTTGCTGATAATGGCGATACCGTCACCGTCCGATGTGCTGAAGTCGGTGATGACCGCCGAGCGGATTGCATTGCCGTTGGTGGTGAAGCCGAAGAGATCGCGTCCTTCGCCGCCGCTGAGCGTCACGCCCTCTATATCGCTGTAGCGCCGTGATGCATCGACGTAAAGTTCATCGCCGCCGCTCTCGCCGTAAGCGACAATGTGATCTCCGTAGACGTTGATCGTGTCGGCGCCCGACGTGCCGTAGATGATATCGCCGTAGGTGCCGGACTCGTAAACTGCCATGTCAAATCCTCTCCTCTCAATACCACTTGTTTTTTTTTCACCCTATGCTATAAAATTGAGATCACAAAGTCAAGAAAAAAAAGAGACCGATGAATTTCATCAGCCTCAAAAATTTTTTTTACGAACGATTTTTTTTACCGTCGCCGAGCCGCGCTCTCTCCATAGGCGACAATATGATCTCCGTCGCAGGTGCCGGACTCGTAAACTGCCATGTCTCAAACAAAAAAAGGGCACGAAGCCCTTCAATCATTTTATTTCAATCGTCTTGACTCAACTGATCGCGCGCCTCGTCGTCGTCGAACAGCGCCACGATGTGGCAGTGATAGATCAGCGAGCCGTCGTCGCCGATCTCAACGTTGATGTCGCTGCTTTGAATCTGCAACACATTCGACGACACCGTTCGGATCACGTCCTCCGTCAATTTCCCGTCGCGCACCTCCGACATGCTTTCAACGTAGATGCTGATCTGTTCGATCGCGTTGCGCTTCGCATCGTCGCGCGCACGATCCGCCGCTTCGCCGGGATTTTCATCCGCGCCGCTCATTATGTATTGCCCGTCCGCCTCGATCGTCTTGACTTCCGCCTCGACCGCCGTCGGAGCGATCAATCCGATCACCAACATGATCAATCCGATCAACATTGCCGACGATTTTTTTACTCTCATAGCGCAACCCTCCCGTCGCCCGCAACTTACAATCGCTTCTGAGCGTTCTCGAGATTCCGTCGATACGCCTCAACGTCCGGATCAAGCTCGACCGCCTTTTTATACGCCTCATAGGATTTTTTGTAATTCCCCAACCCGCCGTACGCATAGCCCAGATTATTCCACGCGTTGGCATATTTCGGATCGATCGCGACTGCCTTTCGACAGCACTCCGCCGCCTTCTTATAATCTTTCTTGAAATTATACGAGTAGCCGAGGCAATTCCACGGCTCCGCATAATTGGCGTCGAGCGCTATCGCCCGTTCGCAACTCTCAATCGCCCGATCAAATTCGCCCTTGTGATTGTACGCATAGCCGAGATTATTATACGCCTTGGCATATTTCTCGTCGACCTCGATCGCCTTCAGATAATGTTCGATCGCCCGATCGGTCTCGTCGAGATGCTCGTAAACATTGCCCAGATTGCTCCACGGCGCCGCGTCCTTTTCGTTGAGCTCAATCGCCGCCTCGTAGCACTTGATCGCCCGCTCGTAATCGCCTAATTTGTCGTAAGCATAGCCGAGATTATTCCACGGCGCCGCATACTCACGATCAAGCTCCGTCGCCTTCCGACAATATTCAATCGCACGATGATAATATTCGGGCTTGCGCTCGTCGGTGCCCTTGTAATTGTAATTGCAGCCGAGCCCGTTCCACGCCGGAGCAAACACATCGTAAAGTTCGATCGCCTTCCGAAAACATTCAATCGAGCGATCATATTCCCGACGATCGAAATGAATCCAGCCCAGCCCGCTCCACGGCGCCGAATACAACGGATCGGTCTCGATTGCTTTGTTGAAAAATTTCATTGCGCCGTCGAGATCGTCACGTTGATAGCGCTCGACGCCGCTCTCGTTCAATTGCGTCGCCGTAAATTTTTCTTCGTTGCGCTTGACTTCCTTATTGATTGCAATTTTTTCTGCCTCGGACGCCTTTTTATATTTTTCCTTGAGCTCCGCCAACTCCGCATCGTTTTTGGCTTCATACTCCGCCTGATCCTTGTTAAGTTTGACGGCGTCCTCGAGTTTTTCTTTGTCCTTCGACAGTTGCGCGATGACGACGTCGGTATCGACGACCACGATGATATGACAGTTGTACTTAATCGCCACGCCGCCGAGCACCTCCGGCTTGACTTCGGCGCTCTTGACCTCGAGCACGTTGGAGGAAATTGTTTTTATCTCGTCTCGAGTGAGGCGCCCCTCGCGCACCTCCGACAGGCTCTCGACGAAGACGCCCGCCTTCTCACTCGCGGCGCGCTTGGCGCTTTTACGCGCGCGTTCCTGAGCGACGGCGGGATTTTCCTCGGGACCGTCGCCCATTATCGAATATCCGTCCGCCTCGATGAGTTTCAACTCGGCGGCGACCGTAAACATCACGCCCAGCATAAAGATCAGCGCGATTGCGACGGCAGATTTTTTCATAACTGTCACGCCCAAACAAAATTCTTGTTTCGGCTGTTAATTTTATTATAACGGTTGAGCAAAGTCAATTTTATACAGTTGACCACGTGCCGGACGCATGATCGAAGCGTTGACGAGTGCCGTCCGCATACTCGACCGTCGTTGTCGTCGTCGTCGACTTGTCGTATTTAATGCGAATCGAGCTGCCGCCCTCCGGCGTCGCC
>CALGGP010000030.1 GCA_937915885.1 uncultured Selenomonadales bacterium
CGGGCTGCTGTCCTTGGTTAGGCGCGGTTCTTTAAAACGAGGCGGGCGCCGTCGGCGCCAGGTGGGCGCGCCATCCTCGGTTGGGCGCTGTGCTTCAAAAAAAGTGGCGCCGCCAACGCGGGGCTGCTGCCCTTGGTCGTGCGCCGCGCTTCAAAGAAAAGTGGCACCGCCGACGTGAGGCTGCTGCTCTTGAGTGGGCGCCGCGATTCAAAAAAAAGTGGCGCCGACGACGCGGGCGGGCTGCTGTCCTTGGTTAGGCGCGGTTCTTTAAAACGAGGCGGGCGCCGTCGGTGATGGGCGGGAGCGTCGACGGCGCCCACAAAAAAATTCCTTCGGAGTTCGGAAAAAAAAGGAGTGAAGATCGGGCTTGAAAACTTTCGGCGCTTGGGCGCTGCTCACTGCATTTTTCTACGTCCTTCAAACTTCCCTCCTGCCTATTTTTGCGTATCACGGCATCTCGACCAACTTCATGCTCCTGCTGACGGTCTCAACCGCATTCATTCTCGGCTCGCGCAAAGGCGTCTTCATGGGCTTCGCCGCCGGACTGTTGCAGGACTTGACGACGGGATCGTATTTCGGCTGCTCGGTGTTCAGCTACATGCTCATCGGGCTCGGTTGCGGCAAATTCTCAACGCACGTATTCAAGGAACAATTTTTCGTGCCGGTGCTGACATCGATCGCGGCGGCGGCGTTTCACTACGCGATGATGCTGATGTTCATGCTTTTGTTCGGCTACCGCTTCGACCTCGAGGCGCACGCCGGACAAACTCTCTTGCCGATGATGCTCTACCAATTCATTTTCGCATATCCGGTGCACCGACTTGTTTACAACTTCGACAAGCGTATCAAGCGCGTTTGACAGGCGCGCATTTTTGACGGAGTGACATTTGTGGTCGACAACAACAAAGACGATGAATTTATCGGGCGGCTCAAACCGCTGACGTTTATAATATTCATGGTGATCTCGATTTTGATAGCGCGAGTGGGCTATCTGCAGGTCTACGACGGCGAGTATTATGCGAAACTTGCCGACGGCAACCGCATCAGAATAATTCCGTCGATGGCTCCGCGCGGAACTTTTTTTGATCGGAATCGACAATTATTGGTGACGAATCGCCCGGGCTTTACGGTGTCGCTGCTGCCGTTGACGGAGCCGATCAAGGACGAAGTAATCGTCAAGCTGTCGGAGCTGTTGAATGTGCCGCTCGAGGATATCAAGCGGCGGATCGATGTGCATTACGGCTTCGACCCGATCCGAATCAAAACGGACGTGACGCCCGACATCGTGACGATCATCGAGGAGCAGAAGAGTACATATCCCGGCGTGGTGATCGAAGTGCAGCCGATCCGAAATTATATTTTGAAGCAGGAGGCGGCGCATACCTTCGGCTACGTGAGTGAGATCAGCGATGAGGAGCTCGAGCGGAAAAAATCCGAGGGATATAAATCGGGAGATATCGTCGGCAAGTTTGGGCTCGAGAGGATTTACGACAAATATATTCGAGGACAGAACGGCGGCGAGCAGGTTGAAGTCGACGTGGCGGGCAAGCCGGTACAAATTTTAGGGAAGAAGGAGCCGATCCCCGGCGCGGATTTAATTTTGACGCTCGATCGGGATTTGCAAGTCGCGGCGGAAGAAGCGGTTGACGCTCAACTGGCGGCGATCGGAGCGCACGCGGCGGCGGCGGTTGTGATGAATCCTCAGACGGGCGAAGTGTTAGCGCTGGTCAGTCGTCCGGCGTTCGATCCGAATTTGTTTGCGCATGGGATATCGACAAAGGATTGGAACGAGATCAATGAAAATCCGTACCACCCGATGGACGACAAGGCGATCACGGGCGAATATCCGCCGGGCTCGACGTTTAAGATCGTGACGGGGACGGCGGCGTTGGCGGCGGAAAAAGTTGATCCCGAGGAATTGATCTTCGACGGCGGCACGCACTGGTTGATCCCGAAGGGCAACGCGGGCGGCGAGGCTTTAGGTTGGCTGAACTTCCGCGACGCGCTTGCGCATTCGGACAATGTTTATTTTTATGAGATGGGCAATCGATTGGGCGTCGATCTGCTCGAGTATTATTCGCGGATGTTCGGGCTCGGGGAGTTGACGGGGATCGATCTGCCGTATGAATCGGAGGGCATGGTCGCGAGCAAGGCGTTGAAACGAAAACTTTACGACGACGATTGGTATTTGTCGGAGACGTTTGACGCGGCGATCGGGCAAGGATTTAATTTGGTGACGCCGTTGCAGGCGGCAATGGTGATGGGCGAAATTGCGGCGCACGGTCGGCGATACAAGCCGCATCTCGTTCGACAGATCGTCACGCAGGACGGCGAATTGATCAAAGAATTTCAGCCGGAATTGTTGTCGCAGCTCGACGTGCCGGATTGGGTGATTGAGCTGGTGCAATCGGGCTTGCACGACGTGACGAAGTACGGGACGGCGGCGAGCAATTTTATCGGCTTCCCTTACGACATCGCGGGCAAAACGGGGACGGCGGAAAATTCGCAGGGGCGCGATCACGGTTGGTTCGTCGGCTACGGACCGTTTGAAAATCCGACGATCGTCGTCAGCGTTATCGTCGAGCAGGGCGGCTACGGAGCGTCGTCGGCAGTTCCGATCGGTCGAAAGATCATGGAGGCGGCGTTCGCGATTGCCAACGACCGCGCTCAATATCTCGCGCAAAAAAATAATCCTCAACCCGCTCCGCCGCAGTGATCATTATGAAAAAAAAGTGTAGCATTTTTTATTGCGATAGTGTATAGTTAGCGTGAAGAAACTATGAGAAGCTCGAGGTGAGAGCTCGGACTTCAATCGCAACTGTACGAGGTGGCGGAAATGAGTGAAGACATAGTTAAAATCAAGGGGACGCGCTCGGGATTGCAACTCTCGTTCGCGTCGGGAGCGAAGTTCGACGACATCAAATCGAACATCGTAGGCAAGCTCGAGTCGGGCAGCAATTTTTTCATTCGCGGGACGACGGTCTACATTCCGAAGGGAACCTTCCCGACGGATCAGATGGAGGTATTGCGGAGGATTTTCCATCGGCATGGAATGTTGTTCCGCAATGAAATTCCGAAGCCGAAGTTGCCGACGCCCAAGCCGACGACACCGACGTTGAAGACTTCCGCGCGGACTGAGCCGAAAAAAAATTCGGAGCAGATGTTGGTGATCAATCACACGGTGAGAAGCGGACAGGAAGTTCGGACGGAGAGTTCGGTGCTGATCTGCGGCAATGTCAATCCCGGGGCGCAAGTGATAGCGGGCGGCTCGATCGACATTCGCGGAGTGTGTCGCGGACTGGTGCATGCGGGCGCCGACGGCAACGACAAGGCGGTGATCATAGCGGATCGGCTGATGCCGGTGCAGATTCGGATTGCGGACTTGGTGGCGCGGTCGCCGGACGAGTACGAAAAAGTAGATCAGCCGGAGCGGGCGTCGATCAAAAACCGGCAGATCGTCATCGAACCGATCATGAGATAATTTGTCCCGCCCACCCGAGATCGGAAGAGCGTCGTGTAGGGAAAGAGTGTAG
>CALGGP010000031.1 GCA_937915885.1 uncultured Selenomonadales bacterium
CCCCCTGATTATTCGTCGGCTGCTGATAATTTTGCGGTTGGGGCTGATTGAAATTTTGCGGCGTCTGCTGATTCGTCGGCGGTTGAAAGTTTTGGGGCTGATAATTTTGTGTCGGCGCTTGCTGATTCGGATTTTGGGGCTGATAATTTTGCGGTTGGGGCTGATTTGGATTCTGAGGCTGAGACTGATGGGTTAGTTGCTGAAGATTTTGCGGCTGAAAACTTTGCGACTGAGGCTGACTCTGCTGATTATTCGTCGGCTGTTGAAAGTTTTGCGGTTGTGGCTGATTAAAATTCTGCGGCGCCTGCTGATTATTTTGCGGTTGATAGTTTTGCGGCTGCGGCTGATTAAAATTTTGCGGCGCCTGCTGATTGTTTGTTGGCTGCTGATAGTTTTGCGACTGAGGCTGATTAAAATTCTGCGGCGCCTGCTGATTACTCTGCGGCTGCTGATAATTTTGTGTCGCCGCCTGCTGATTGCTCGTCATCGAATTTAAAAACTGCCGCGTCGAAGTCTGCGCCGGCTGCTGATTCATCGTCGGCTGTTGACGAGTCGTCGGCGCCTGCTGATTCGATCCCTGCCCTTGTCTCGCGGGATGCCCTTGAGGATTCGTCGGCTGATTTTCATTCTCCGCCACCGCACCGTTCACCACCGTCGACGGGCGCGGCATAAAATATTTGATCAACTGCTTCAGAAATTGCATGCCCTCCGATTGCTGCTGATTCGCCATCGGAAGCGCCGTCGGAGTGCCTTGCGCCAGTTGAGCGAGCGCCTCATATAATTTCTCCGGCAAATCCTCTGCGTTTTTGAAGTCAATCAGCTCGAATGACGCCTTCGACATCAACACCGGCTCGAGCGATTGTCCGCCCTCTTCGCTCACGATCAACCCCTTGAACGCCCGCAATAATAACTCCGTCTCGTGACTGAGCTCCATCGAAAATCCTTTTTCCGCCAACGCTCCGATCTGCGACAGCATTCTTGCAAACACTGACAATTGCTCCATCGAAAACCGTTGGCTCTCGAGCGTGCTGCCCACGCCCTGTTTCAACGTTGAATCCATCGAAAACGCCTGCTGCAGGACGTTCCGAACGATTTGACTGACTTCGTCCGGTAATTTTTCCATCCCGAGTTTTTCGCTCGTCGAGATGCGCGACAAAAGCCCCGCCATGTCCTCGACCGCCGTCTTCAATAATACATTCGTCTGCGGTCGAAATCCGCCGCCCGCACTACCGTCGTCGCGCCTTTGGACTCCATCAGTGCCTCCCGGCCGCTGCGGTTGGTTTAACGGTCTTATTCCTATGGCACCTGCGTCCAACGGCATTGTTATCTCTCCCTTGACACTTAAAATTTTATTTGAAGTTGCGCCGAGTTCATCGACTTCACCGGCTCATATGTCCGACGGTGGATCGGCGTCGCGCCGTATTTTTTCAGCGCGTCCAAATGTTTTTTCGTCCCGTAGCCCCGATTGTGTTTGAAGTCGTATTGCGGATAAATTTCGTCCCAATCATCCGCCATCCGATCGCGCGTCACCTTCGCTACGATCGATGCCGCCGCTATCGACGCCGACTTGGAATCGCCTCGGACGATCGGCAACGTCCCGATGTCCTCTCCAAAATATAATCTCATTGCGTCCGTCAACACGAAGTCCGGCTTGAGCGGCAACGCCCGCACCGCACGGAGCATCGCCTCGAGCGTCGCACGATAGACGTTGAGCCGATCTATTTCTTCGACCGTCGATTGCACCGTCGTCACCGCCAGCGCCTTTTCGATGATCTCATAATATAAAATTTCGCGTCGATGCGCCGTCAATTTTTTCGAGTCGTTGAGGTGATCGATGAAGACGTCCGGCGGCAACACCACCGCCGCCACGATCAACGGTCCGATCAACGAGCCGCGCCCTACTTCGTCGACGCCCGCGATCACTTTAAAACCCTCCGCGCGATAATGATCCTCGTATTGATACAAGCGGCGCACGCGTTCCCGCTCGCGCTCGAGTTTATTTTCAATCGTATCTGTTATCGTCATTTTATATCGTTTTCTTCAATCGGATCGAGAGTGATGCGCCCGAGCTTGCCGCTCCGAAATTCCGTCAGCACCAGCCGCGTCGTTTTCTCGACATCGACCGCGCCTCCCTTTTTGAGGCAGCCGCGCTTTCGTCCGATCGATTCAATCAAAATTTCGCCGACGGTCGGCAGCGGCTCATCGAGTTTAAACCGCTCGAGCAGCCCCGACGGATATTTTTTCGACAGCGTTTCGAGGAGCAAACACACCGTCCGCTCGAGATCGTAAATTTCATCGTTGAGCGCGAACGTCCACGACAATTTGAGCGCCGCCTCTTGATCGTCGAATTTCGACCACAAAATTCCGGGCGTGTCGAGCAGCTCGAGCCCGCCGTCGAGTCTGATCCATTGCTTAGCTCGCGTGACACCGGGACGATTTTCGATCTTTGTATGACTGCCGCCCGACAAGCGATTGATCAGTGACGACTTGCCGACGTTCGGGATTCCGATGATCATCACTCGAACGGCGCGCGGTTTGCCTCCGTGCTTGACGAGCTTATGAGTGGCGGGCTCGGCAATTTTTTTTGCGGCGGCGAGCAGTTGTTTGATCCCGACGCCCTTGACTGCATCGACCGCAACCGCTGTCGAGCCCTCCGCGCGGAAGTGATCGATCCAAGCGGCGGTGAATTTTTGATCGGCGAGATCGGATTTGCAGAGGGCTATCAAACGCGGCTTGCCTCCGATAATTTTTTTGAGCAACGGATTTTGACTGCTCGACGGTATACGCGCGTCAAGCACTTCGATCACGATATCGACCAGTTTCAAATTGCCTTCAATGAGCCCTTGCGCCTTCTTCATATGCCCCGGGAACCATTGAAGCGTCGGAAAATCATTGCCGTCCATGCTCGGCACCTCCCGCCTTGAACCGCCGCTCGATCTCTTTAATCGCCTCCGCATCGTTCCAATCCGGCACGGTCAGCCGACGAAAACATTGCAGCGTCGAAAAATCATTGCCGTCCATGCTCGTC
>CALGGP010000032.1 GCA_937915885.1 uncultured Selenomonadales bacterium
CGCTGCCGGTTTCGGTGCCGGTGCGGGAGCCGGAGCCGCCGCCGCTTTCGGAGCCGCCTTCGGAGCCGCGCCGCCCGCTTTAATTTCTTCGACCTCGACCTCGTAGGTCTGACCGTTCACCGTGATGTTAAATTTTTTCATATGATCGTCCTCCAATCGTCAATCAGCGTTTGATTTTATTCGCCAGTGCCCACATCGGGCTCGGCTTGATTTTCACCGCCGTCACTTTGCCCGCGCCGCCCGTCACTTTTTGGACTGCCGCCGTGATTGCCGCGATGATCTCCGGTTTGATCGCTTTGTCCGACATGTAAATCACTCCTTAAAGGCAATGCGTAATTCTTAATTCGTAATTCGGGGTTCGGGGGCGACGGTTGGGGCGCCGCTCAACGCTCCCACCCGTCGAGGTCGGCGCCCAACTTAGCCCGTGGCTCCCACCCCGCGTTGGCGGCGCCCGCCCTTTAATTACGCATTACGCATTATGCATTACGAATTATAACGGTATGTTGCCGTGTTTCTTCGCGGGACCCGCCTCGCGTTTGCTCGCCAGAGCGTTGAGCGCCGTGATGATATACGGACGCGTCTCCTTCGGCTCGATAACCATATCGGCATAGCCGCGCTCCGCCGCTTTATACGGCGTTGCAAACTCGTCGACGTACTCCGCCGTCTTTTGATCCTTGTCGGGGTCTTTGCGGAAAATGATATTCGCCGCGCCCGCAGGTCCCATGACCGCGATCTCCGCGCTCGGCCACGCCATGACTTGATCCGCGCCCAACTCTCGACAGCACATCGCGATATACGAGCCGCCGTACGCCTTTCGAGTGATCACCGTGACCTTCGGAACCGTCGCCTCGCTGTAAGCGTAGAGCATCTTCGCGCCGTGACGAATGATGCCGTTGTACTCTTGATCGACGCCCGGCAAAAATCCCGGCACATCGACGAGATTGACCAGCGGCAGATTGAACGCGTCGCAGAATCTGATGAACCGCGCGGATTTATCGGACGCATCGACGTCGAGACAGCCGCCCATCACCGACGGTTGGTTGGCGATAATCCCGACGCTCCGTCCGTCGAAGCGCGCAAAGCACGTGATGATGTTCGTCGCAAAGTGTTCGTGCACCTCATAAAACTCGCCGTTGTCGACGATCATCTTGATAACGTCCTTCATATTGTAAGGCATCTGCGGATTGTCGGGGACGATCGCGTTGAGCTCCTCGTCCTGACGGTCGGGATCGTCTTCGGTCTCGACGATCGGCGCATCTTCCATGTTGTTCGACGGCAGGAACGACAGCAGATAGCGAATCTGTTGAATGCAATCTTCCTCGTCCTCGGCGGCGAAATGCGCCACGCCCGAGCGCGTATTGTGCGTCATGGCTCCGCCGAGTTCTTCGGCAGTGACTTCCTCGGCGGTGACGGCTTTGATGACGGCGGGACCGGTGATAAACATCTGGCTGGTTTTCTTGACCATGTAGATGAAATCGGTGATGGCGGGCGAATAAACCGCGCCGCCCGCGCACGGTCCCATGATGACGGAGATTTGGGGGATGACGCCGGACGCGGCGGTATTGCGGAAGAAAATCCCCGCGTAGCCGCTGAGCGCGTCGACCGCCTCTTGAATGCGCGCGCCGCCCGAGTCGTTGATGCCGATGATCGGAGCGCCCATCTTCATTGCGAGGTCCATGACTTTCCAGATTTTATGAGCGTGCTTCTCACCGAGCGAGCCGCCCTCGACGGTAAAATCCTGAGCATAAGCGTAGACGAGCCGACCGTCGACGGTGCCGTAGCCGATCACAACACCTTCGCCGGGCAAATCTTTTTTGTCCTGACCGAAGTTGGTGCAGCGATGCTTGACAAACATATCGAGCTCGACGAAAGTGCCCTCGTCGAAGAACATCTCGATGCGCTCACGAGCAGTCATTTTGCCTTTCTCGTGTTGTTTGGCGATGCGAGCCGCGCCGCCGCCCTGCATGATATGTTCTTTCTTCTTATGCATGAGTTCAATTTTTTCTTGAACCGTAGCCATCAAATCACTCCTCTAACGATTGATCGATCGGACGGGATTAGTCGCGCTGACAGAGCTCGAGCAGGACGCCGTGAGTGGATTTCGGATGCAGGAACGCGATCATGGCGCCGCCGGCTCCCTTGCGCGGCGCCTTATCGATCATGCGGACGCCTTTTTCCTGCAGCTCGGCGATTGCCGCCTCGAGATTGTCAACGCGCAACGCGATGTGCTGAATGCCTCCGCGTCCCTTGTTGTTCTCGATGAATTTTGCGATCGGCGAATCGTCGGCGGTGGCGGCGAGCAGCTCAATCTCGGCGCCGTTGGCGGTCGGATAAAATCCAGTGGTGACTTTCTGATCGGCGACGGTCTCTTCGCCCGTCGATGCCAGCCCGAGGGTCTCCCAGAATGCGCCGACTTCCTTCAGATCGGTCACGGCGATCCCAATGTGATCCACGCCCAAAATTTTAAACATCGTAAAAGCCTCCCAAAATATTTTATCTCACCTGTGACAGGCAACGTTTATGTGGGCGCCGCCAGCGCTCCCGCCCCCCGAGGTCGGCGCCCGAATTAGCCCGTGGTTCCCACCCTGCGCTGACGGCGCCCTTCCCGTCACTCCGAAGGCGCCGACGACGCGGGTGGGCATGCTGTCCTCCGTTTGGCGCCGAGCTCCGTGGGTGGGAGCGGCGGCGGCGCCCACAATAAATTACGGTCTCATGTCGCCCGTCTCGATGAAGCGCGTGTGGAACGACAGCGCCTCATGCAAAAGATGCGGCGTGTTGCTCTTCTTCGTCGCCGCGAGCGCACGCTCGTAATAATCCAACAGGATCGGACGATAATCCGGATGCGAGCACTTATTGATGATCTCCAACGCCCGACTCCGCGGCTCAAGCCCGCGCAAATCCGCTACGCCCTGCTCACTGATGATGATGTCAACGTCATGCTCGGTGTGGTCGACGTGAGAACACATCGGCACCACCGAACTGATCTTGCCGCCCTTCGCCGTCGACGGAGTGTAGAAGATCGTCAGATAGGCATTGCGCGCAAAATCGCCCGAGCCGCCGATTCCGTTCATCATCTTCGTCCCTGTGACGTGCGTCGAATTGACGTTGCCGTAAATGTCCACCTCGAGCGCCGTGTTCATCGCGATTACTCCCAGTCGATGAACGACTTCGGGCGAATTTGAAATTTCCTCGGGACGCAACAGCAGATATTTTTTATACTTCTCAACGTCCTTATAAAATCTCTCCATGCCCGCCGGCGACGGACTGAACGCCGTCCCGCTCGCAAAGCCCAATTTCCCCGCGTCGATCAGATCGAGCATCGCGTCTTGAATGACTTCGGTGTAGACGACGAGATCGCTCATGTCCGACTCGACAAAGCCCGCCAGCACCGCGTTTGCCACATTGCCCACGCCCGATTGCAACGGCAGAAGTTTTTCGGGCATGCGACCCGCTTTGATCTCCGCGCGGAGAAAGTCGAGAGTGAACGCCGCCATCTTTTTGGAGTTCTCGTCGACCGGCGTCAAATCGCGCGTGTGATCTTTGATGTCGCACGGCACTATGAATTTGATCTTGTCGGGCGTGCACGGAATGTAAGTCGTCCCGATCCGATCGTCCGCTTTGACAATCGGGATCGGCAGACGATTCGGCGGATCGAGCGGCACATACACGTCGTGCATGCCCTCGAGCTCCATCGGCTGAGTCGTGTTCACTTCGACGATCACGATGTCCGCCGATTGCACGTAGGACGCCGCGTTGCCGAGCGAAGTCGTCGGGATCAAATTGCCTTCCTCCGTGATCGCCGCCGCCTCGACCAACGCCACATCGATCTTGCCGAGGAAGCCCGTCCGCGTCAATTGCGCCGACTCCGACAGATGCAGGTCGAGATAATTTACATGCCCGTCGTTGATGTCCTTGCGCAGCGCCGAATCCGTCTGATACGGCAGACGCTGTTTGATGCCGTGCACCAACGCCAACACGTTGTCGCACTCCGG
The DNA here is from genome assembly GCA_937915885.1 of uncultured Selenomonadales bacterium. Taxonomy (GTDB): domain Bacteria; phylum Bacillota; class Negativicutes; order Selenomonadales; family Selenomonadaceae; genus Quinella. The sequence goes on from CALGGP010000032.1 coordinate 3,993, forward strand.
ACCCGTCGACGCGCCCGTCCAAATGTTGACGGTGAACGGCTCTTTCTTCATGCGTTCGGCAAGCGCGATCGGAACCGCCTTCGGATACGCCGACGCCGTGAAGCCCGAGCACGCGATCGTCATGTCCGGCTTGATCCACGCCGCGACTTCCTCCGCGCTGACAATTTTCGAGTGCAGCTCTTTGTTCTTCACTCGATCGCGGATATCGATCATAAAAATTCCCCCTTTGATTTTCGATGATAATCATGAATTATCGTCATACCCCTAATGAATTATTTGCTTGGCTGTAGAATATCACGCAAAGGCGCCGCCGTCAATAAAAGATTTTGGCGCGGTCGAAACTTTTTGGGCAACGTTGACAGTATTTGAGCAACGCGATAAAATTCAATGCGTAATGCATAATGCATAATGCGTAATTAAATGGCAGGCGCCGCCAACGCGGGGTGGGAACCGATTCCTCCGTTGGGCGCCGCGCTCGACGGGTGGGAGCGTTGAGCGGCGCCCCTCTCGTCGCCCACGAACCCAATTATGAATTACGAATTACGAATTGCGCATTGCCTTTAAGGAGTGATCTGATGACAGAATACATGCTCGCGTTCGTGCTGGCGTTGGTCGCCGCGCTGATCGCGACGCCGCTCGTAAAAATTCTCGCCGCTCGGACGGGCGCGCTCGACAAACCCGACGCTCGAAAGGTTCATAAGAAACCCATCCCGCGCATCGGCGGGCTCGGAATTTACGCCGCGTGCATGCTCTCGATGGTGATTGTCATGGGCTACGCCGATCTGTCGGGCGAATTGTATTGGGGCGTCGTCGGACTGATGATCTCGGGCACGCTGATCATGCTCGTCGGGCTCATCGACGATTATAAAAATCTGCCCGCGAAGGTCAAACTCCTCGGTCAAATCGGAGCCGCCGCCGTGCTCGTGCTCGGCTTCGACGTGCGCATCGACTTCATCACCGATCCCTTCGGCGATTACATTTATCTCGAGTGGTTTGCGGTGCCCGCGACCATTTTTTGGCTCGTCGGGCTGTCGAACACGATCAATTTGATCGACGGGCTTGACGGACTTGCCGCAGGCGTTTCGTCGCTCGCCGCAATCACCATCATGCTCGTCGCGCTCGAGCAGAACGTCATGATCATCGCCGTGTTGACTGCCGCGCTCGCGGGAGCCGCCGTCGGTTTTTTGTTTTACAATTTCAATCCCGCAGGCATTTTCATGGGCGACTCCGGCGCATTGTTCCTCGGATTCATGCTCGCGGGGATCAGCGTGATCGGAGCAGTGAAATGCGCGGCGACGATCGCTTTAATCGTCCCGATCCTCGCGCTCGGACTTCCGATCCTCGACACGGCGTTTGCGATCGTCCGTCGATATCGCGGCGGCGTCCCGATCTTCCGTCCCGACAAAGGACATTTGCACCACCGACTGCTCGGGCTCGGATTTACGCAACGTCAAGCGGTGCTGCTGATGTATGTGATCAGCGCGTTGCTCGGCTTGAGCGCGGTGGCGTTGACGGCGGTCAGCAATCAAATCGCGATTTTTATTCTGATGATCGTGATGGTGTCGATAATTTACGGCGCAAAAAAACTCGGGATATTATCAATGCGTAATGCATAATGCGTAATAAAAAGGCGGGCGTCGCCAACGCGGGGCGGGAATTTTTAATGCGCAATGCGTAATAAAAAGGCGGGCGGCGCCAACGCGGGGTGGGTACCGATTCCTCCGTTGGGCGCCGCGCTCGACGGGTGGGAGCGTTGAGCGGCGCCCCTATCGTCGCCCACGAAACCCAATTACGAATTACGAATTGCTTTTTGGAGGCAGGCGGTATGATAAAAGTGATGACGGTGTTCGGCACGCGACCGGAGGCAATCAAAATGGCGCCGGTGATCCTCGAATTGGCGCGGCGCCCCGAATTTCAATCGATCGTGGCGGTGACGGCGCAACACCGCGAAATGCTCGATCAAGTATTGCGGCTGTTCGACATCAAGCCCGACTTCGATCTCGACATCATGTCGGCGGATCAAACGCTGTTCGACATCACGACGAAGGCGCTCAAGGGGCTCGACGGCGTGTTGACGGAAGTGCGCCCCGACATCGTCCTCGTGCACGGCGATACGACGACGACGTTTGTCGGAGCGCTGGCGTCATTCTATCACCAAATCGCGGTCGGACATGTGGAGGCGGGCTTGCGAACGCGGAATAAGTATTCGCCATTCCCCGAAGAAATGAATCGGCGCTTGACGGGATCGATCGCCGATTTAAATTTTGCCCCGACGTCGACCGCGCGGGATAACTTATTGCGCGAGGGCGTCGACCGATCGAAAATATTTGTGACGGGCAACACGGTGATTGACGCGTTACATCAAACCGTCCGCGCGGAGTTCGTATTCGGCGACGAATTGTTGAAGACGATCGATTATGAGCGCAAAAAAATAATACTCGTGACGACGCACCGTCGAGAAAATCTCGGAGAGCCGATGCGACACGTCTACGAGGCGTTGAAACAAATCGTCGAGGAATTTCCGACGGTCGAAATAATTTTCCCCGTGCATAAGAATCCGAAGGTGCGCTCGATCGTCGACGCGGTACTCGGCGGACTGGAGCGCGTTCATCTGATCGATCCGTTGGATTATGAGCCGTTCGCAAATCTGATGAGCCGCGCGGAAATAATTTTGACGGACTCGGGCGGAGTGCAGGAAGAAGCGCCGGCGCTCGGCAAACCGGTACTCGTATTGCGCGACACGACGGAGCGCCCCGAGGCGGTTGACGCGGGCACGGTGAAACTGATCGGCACCGATCGCGCTCGAGTGTATGAAGAGACTCGACGGTTGTTGATTGATCGGGCGGAGTATGATCGGATGTCGGCGGCGATCAATCCTTACGGCGACGGTCGAGCGGCGCGGCGGATCGTTCGCGCGTTGCTCCGTCATTATCGCTTGACCGACGAACCCTTTACGGAATTCAAAACATCATCGTAAGGAATGAATGCTGTGAAGCAACATTATATCGATGCCGCCGTCGACGCCGCGCGTCAAATGATCAAAACTTTCTTCGTCGATAAAAATGTCGACGGGCTGATCGAATTTCTCAATCCCGAAAAATTTACTTGGATCGGCAACGGCGCCGACGACATTTTGACTGATGTTGAAGACGTGCGACAAACTTTCAAGACGCGGCTGCAAATTATTGCGGACAAATACTCCATCGTCGACGAGGATTATATGATCGGCGGCTCGTCGAACGACAGTTGCATCGTCATCGCCAAGATCACGTTTCAAACCTCCGACGTGAGTGATGTGTTGAAAACGATGCTGCACTTCTCGTTTTACTTTCAATTGATCGACGGGCAATTGCGCGTCTCGCATTATCACGTCCACAATCCGCTCAAGAGCGTAATAAATTTGAGCCAACTGCAAACTTACAACGCGGTCAGCGACATGGGCATTTGCATCGGGACGAGCATGATTTTATATCCGTCGAAACGTAAGGTGCTCATAAATGAAGAGACGATCGAGTTGACGCCGATCGAGTGCGCGATCCTGTTGACGCTCGCCGACAACATCAATCGGACAATCCCGGCGGAGGATTTATACCGAAGCATTTGGAACAACGACTCCATCAATACGACGAGCAACACCCTCCGAACGCACATCACTCACTTGCGCCGCAAACTTCGCATCGACAACGACAGCTCGATCCAATTGAATTTTATAAAAGACAAGGGCTATCTTTTTTCACTGTGATAATTTCAGCGTCCGCAAATATTTTTTCCGCTCGTACGGTATCCGTTGACTTGCCACCGCCTTTTGGATCGTCATGCCGTGCACCGTCGGCTCGAGCATCTCATTCTCCAACAGCGCCACCGTCTGATCGTATCGTTTCACCAGCGCCGTTGCGAAGTACCACGCCTCCGCCATCTGCACATAGTATTCGCTCGACGACACATCGATCACCTGTTGAAAATGTTCCTCGTCGAAAAACTCATCGAGATAATGTCGCATCAACGTCAGCAGCCCGAATCGGATCGTGTACGCATGCTCCGCGCGGAGCCACTCCGAAATTTTTTCTTCGAGCCCCTTCGGATGTCGAGCAAACACTTTCGGATTGATCGCGTCGCACACCGCCCAATTGTCGACGAACGGCAGAAATTTTTCGATCCGCGCCATGCACTCCGCATAATCCGATTCGTCCTCCGCCGTCGACAGCAGATATGCGTGCAGCACATTTTCTTCGTACCAATGATGCGGCAGTTCCTTCAAAAACGCCGCGCAATCCTCCGCGCGCGTTGCAAACTCCGCCGCCAACGCCTGAAGTTTCGGCGCCCGCACTCCGATGATTTTTTCGGGCGGCACGGTCGACACAAGTTTTTTCGTGTATTGCCGATAATCCTCGTCCGATAAATCCTTGAGCCTGCCAACTATCCAATCGTTATCCAATGTCACCACTCCCAATAATTTTTTCGAGCCGCGGGATCACTTTCGAGTAATCGCATTTCTCTCGAGCGTAATACGCGGCGTTGAGCCCGAGGTTGAGCCGCGTCTCGTCGTCGTCGAACAGCGCCATGATCTCTCGAGCGTAGGCGTCGGCGTCCTCGACCGGCACTCGAAAGCCCGTTACTCCGTTGAAGATCAGATCGTCGCAACCGCCGATGTCGCTCACGATCGACGGCAGCCCCGAGCTCATTGCTTCGATCAACGACGTCGGCAAGCCTTCATGCCGCGACGGAAATACGTAGACGTCCGCCATTCGATAAAATTTTTGCGGCTCGTCGACTTCGCCCGTCACGATGATCGAGCCGTCGAGCTCCGTTGACAGCCGTCGAAGTTCCTCTAAAATTTCCGTCCGTCCGCCGCCCACCACGAACAGCCGCGCCGTCGGCTTTTTTTGATGGATTGTCCGCCAAAATCGCATGACGGTATCGATGCCCTTGTTGATCACCACGCGCGCGCAAAACAATAATACTTTCGTCGACGGCTCGAGCCCGTTTTTTATTTTCAGCTCCGCGCGGATTTCTTCATTCGACTGCGGATATTTTTTTGTGTCGATGCCGTGAGGCAGGACGGTGATCTTCGACGGATCGATGCCGCCGCGCTCGACGAAGCCCGCCGCGATCTCCCGCGTGGTGGCGACGTAGTTAGTGCACGTCGAAAAAATTTTATGTCGCCAGCTCGAGCCGCGATCGAAAATCTCAGCCTTGCCGGTGAGCGCGAGAGTGATCGGCTTATGAAACAGTCGGGCGAAGAGGATTGCCCAGACGGCGAATGACGGAATGCCGATCACATAAAACGCGTCGATGTCGCGATGCGTCGTCAGCAGTCGAATGATGATCTCGAGCCAACGGAACGGAGCATGTAATCGGACGAGATCAATGCCGCCTAAATTTTCGCGGGCGGCGGTGAAGTAGTAGCGTTTTTTCGCCATGATGGTGACGCGGTTGCCGAGCGCGATCAATTGACGGGCGTGATTTTCGGCGTGAAACTCGGCGCCGCTTTTGGTGGGGAGCCCGTCCTTGGAAAATTTTTTTCCGACGGCAAAATCTTTGACGAGCAGACAAATATTCAAGCGGTTACCTCCAATGCATTAATCCTCGAGCAGGCGCTTGGCGATATCGGCGGTGATGCGGTTGCCGTGCGCGATCAATTGACGGGCGTGATTTTCGGCGTGGAATTCGGCACCGCTTTTGGTGGGGAGCCCGTCCTTTGAAAATTTTTTTCCGACGGCAAAATCTTTGACGAGCAGACAAATGTTCATGCAATCGACCTCAACGGATTAATTTTCGAGCAGGCGCTTGGCGATGTCGGCGGTGATGCGGTTGCCGTGATCCAATTGAATTTCGCGGACGAAGCGGCGCCAATATTTTTTCGCGCGCCGCGCCATGAGGAAGTCGGAGTAATAGAGGATCGGAACGCGGGCGGAAGTTCCTATGTTGTCGATGATTTTCATGCGGCGTTCGGTCGGCGACAGACGCTGCACCATGAAGTTATCGGGGTCCATTCCGGCGGCGACGAATTTTTGTTCGATGAAATCTCGTTTGAACTCGAGCAGGATCGCAATCAGGTCGTCGACGGACGTCGGATTTTCGATGTGCGATAGGATAGTGCGGCTCTCGTTGCCGTCGAAGTCGATCACATTCTCGAAAACGTAGCCGCGCCCGCGATCGGTGTCGACTTCGCCGTGGTACTTCGTGAGGAGCGTCATGGTGTCGACGCGTTTGCCGAGCGCTCGACGGTAGCGCATTTCGCGATCAAAATCTTCGTCGGGGGTGTCGAAAAGGATTTTGACGCAAAGATTTTTGTCGGTGGGGTGAATAAAAACTTCCTTATGATTGCCGCGACCGAGAAAAAGATCGTCGGTAAGAATTAATTTATTGTCGGGCATCGTGATCACCTTCGAGCAGTTTGCGGCAGGCGTCGATCACAACATTCGAGTCGACGTGCCAAAGACAATTGGGTTTTGGGAATGACGGACATTGTTCGGGCTTGACGGAGCAAGGGCAGCAGGGTTCGTTTGACGAGAGAGCGATCGCGTTGGGATTGATCGGATGCCAGCGCTCGACGGGCGTGCAACCGAACATGACGACCATCGGGACGGCGGTGGTGGCGGCGATATGAGCGGCGCCGGTGTCGACGGAGATGAAGAGGTCGGCGCGGTTAAAAATTTCGGCGAGATCGACGAGAGAAGTTTCGCCGCAAAAATTTTCGATCCGATCAATGCAGGCGGGGGCGACGGATTTTATTCTTGCAGAACGCAAATGGCTTGAATCCGGCGCAGAAGGCAGCTGCGGTCTTACCGGTACGCAGCTGGAGCAGCTTACCGCGTGGAAAGCTTCCGCGCTTTCTCCGGAACCGGACTACACCGCAGGAAAAGCGCTTGCGGAGCGTATTCAGAATGTTCTTGTTGCCTCCCGCAACGAATCGCTTAAAAAGAAAGGTATAGAAATTCCGGTCGGAGCAGAATCCCTTTTAAAAATTTCTGCGCGTGGCGACATGGAAAAATTCTTCCCCTGTCCAAGAAAATGGGTTCTTTCCCAGCTTTTAAAACTGCGCGCAGACACTCTTGATACAGACTTAATGCAGTCCTATGACATGGGGAATCTGCACCACAAGATTCTTGAACTTTTCATGAACGAATACATGGATAAGCCGCTTCCGTTTTACGATCCGGAAACAGAAAAGTTCTATGTAAAAGATTCAAATCCGGAACTTTTGAATAATTATGTAGAAGAAACAGATAAAGTTGTCGCTCTCCTTTATGGTTCAGAAAACCAAAGAAGTTTGGTTTATGACGCAATTTACAGCAGAAGCAACAGTTTTTCTGATAGACCGCTTGTAATAAAAACTCTGTGCAACCAGCAGAAAAAGACAGCAGACAGAATATTCCGCTTTTTAAAAGTCCTTCTTTTAAAATATGATGAAGAAGACAATCCAGAAACCCCGGAAGATATAAATGGAATAGGAGGGTGTACGGTCTGTTCTGCCGAAGGAACGTTCTGTGCTCTACAGAAAGATTATGCCTATTACGGAAAAATTGACTTTGTTGTAAAGACTCCGGATACAAAGCAGTATGTGCTTCTGGATTACAAAAACAGCAAAGCTTCAATTCCTGCAGAAGAGGATTTTATGCCGGATCCTGTTTACGGCACCCTTGCAGATTTTCAGATGGCGCTTTACTGCCGGCTTTTAAGTCAGGACTGCAAAAACGAAATTGCAGCCGCATATTTTTATGCCGTTAATGATCTTGGAAAGCGCATGGTTTTTGACAAGTATCAGATAAACCTTACAAATTCAAAAGGAATTCCAAAGCCGTCTCATGACTATACTGTATTTGAGCCTGCGGTAAAAACCTGTGATGAATATGCCGCGCTCTTTAATTCAATTGTATCTTCAAAAAATCCGGATTTTACGCCGCATTCCTATTCTTCAAACAAAGAAAGGATGAACGTAAAACCACACAAAGACTGTACCGGCTGCACCTTTAGCCCAATCTGCCGTACACTTTATTCAGTTGCAGGAAAACAGATTTCAACTGGGAGGAACGAATAATGAAAAACTATGCTTACCTTGATGTAATAGAACGCGCCCTTGATTCCTCGCAAAGGGAAGTCTGCTTTACTACAGATAATGCCGTAATTGCAGCCGGCGCCGGTTCAGGAAAAACTCAGGTTCTTGCAACCCGCTTTGCGTGGCTTGTAATCTCAAAGGGAATAAAGGCTTCAGAAATCCTTACGCTTACTTTTACGGATAAAGCTGCTTCAGAAATGTACCAGCGAATTTACAGTACGCTTAAATATTTTGCAGAATACAAGCCTAAAACAGACGCAGAACTTTTAGATTTCTTTGCAAAAAAAAGACGCGTTCCAAATCCAACTGCTGAGCAGATTCAGGAATTCCGTCTTGCAGAAGAAGACCTTACCGAAGACAAGAAAAAGCTTGCCGCT
>CALGGP010000033.1 GCA_937915885.1 uncultured Selenomonadales bacterium
GGCGGGCGGGTGGGAAATGATCCTGCGGGGCTTAGAAGGGCGCCGCCCTTCGATCGCTTAAGCGTTCCGCTCAAAAAGTACTCGCAGCCCCGTCAACGTCAGGAAGTGATCTATTTTATCGATCGTCTTCGACTCTTTGAAGATCATCTTCGCCAGCCCGCCCGTCGCAATCACTTTGATCGACTCGGAGCCCTCGCCGAACTCGTCTTTAATTTTCCCGACAATCGTATCGATTTGTCCGACGTAGCCGTAAATTATCCCCGCCTGCATGCCCTGCACGGTGTTGTGGCAGATTATTTTTTTCGGCGGGATCAATTCGATCCTCGGGAGTTTCGCCGTCGAGTTAAATAACGCGTCCGCCGACGCCATTATGCCCGGCGCGATCACTCCGCCCATAAAATCTCCGTTCGATGCTACCACGTCAAACGTCGTCGCCGTCCCGATGTCCACCACGATCAACGGTCCGCCGTATTGCTCGAACGCTCCGACCACGTTGACTATCCGATCCGCGCCGATCGCCCTCGGGTTTTCGTAATTGAGTTTGATCCCCGTCTTGATGCCGGGACCGACGATCAGCGGCTTGACTTTGAAGTAGCGCTCGCACATCTTTGCGAACGGCACGATCAGCGGCGGCACCACCGTCGAAATGATGATGTTGTTGATATCCGTCAACGTCACGCCCTGATATCGAAACAAGTCGTTGATGAGCATTCCGTACTCGTCGCCCGTCTTCTGACGGTCGGTCGAAATGCGCCAATGCTTGTCGAGCGTCTTGCCGCGATACGTACCCATCACGATATTGCTGTTGCCGATGTCGATTACCAATAACAATGCCTTCGCCCCAATCGTTTTTGCATCAATTGTATTTATCGACGCGCGGGCTGTCAATCAAAATTTGACTAACGACCGTCGGCATTGTATAATCGGCGAAGTTTTGATTGAAAGGAGCTTTGCCATGCCTGCAGAACCCAAGACGGCATTCGTATTTTTCAATTGTGATGAGAACAAATCGGAGCAGTCGATGAATATTTTTTACAACCGCATCGTCTATCGCGACTTGACGACGGCGCGCAAACTGCTCTGGAAAAAAATTCGTGAGGAACTCGGCGCCGAAAAAATTTTTATCGACGAAAATGATCTGCCGACGGTGCGGCAAATGATTTTGACGGGCGATCCGACGGAGGCAAGTACGCTGATAAAATTCGGGGCGATCAAAACGGTCGAGTGTTTTTGATTGACGGGAGGGCTGGTCGATGAAGTACCGCGCGGCGATTTTTGATATGGACGGGACGCTGATCAATTCGCTTGAGGATTTGGCGGACGCGGTCAATGAGATGCTCGAGCATTACGGCTTCCCGACTCACCCGCTCGAGCCGTATCGATATTATGTGGGCAACGGCGCGCGGAAGTTGATCGAGCGGACGGTGCCGGCGGAGCGTGCGGCGGATAAAAATTTTGTCGATGAGGCGCTCAAGTATTACGACGGTTGCTATCAACGGCATCTGTTGAATAAGACGCGACCGTATGACGGGATCATTGAGATGCTCGAACGGTTGAAGGCAAAAAAAATTCCGCGCGGATGTGTGACGAACAAACAGGATTTCGCCGCGCAGGCGCTCACTGAAAAATTATTTCCGATCGGATTATTGAACGCGGTGATCGGTGATCGTGACGGACTGCCGCGCAAGCCCGATCCGGCGAAGGCGCTCAAGATTGCGTCGGACTTCGGAGTGGAACCGTCGGCGGTGGCGTATTTCGGCGATACGTCGGTGGACATGCAAACGGCAGTCAACGCGGGTTTTTTGCCGATCGGAGTGACGTGGGGATTCCGCCCGCGCTCGGAACTGGTTGAAAGCGGCGCTCAAGTGATCATAGATCATCCGCTCGAAATTTTTGATCGCATAGAGTTTTGAGCATTAATAAAGGCTCCGCGCGGAACGGAGCCGATTTTTTTTGTCAACGTATTATTTATTTTCGAGCGCGGTAATTTTGTCGAGGCGTCGCTGATGACGACCGCCCTCGAATTCCGTCGTCAACCACGCGCGAACGATCTCCTCAGCCGGACCTCTGCCGAGCACTCGTCCGCCCATCGCCAACACGTTTGCATTGTTATGTTCGCGACATTTTTTCGCCGAGTAAACGTCATTGCACAGCGCACAACGAATGCCCTTAATTTTATTGGCGGCAATCGAAATGCCAATGCCCGTCCCGCAAAGGACGATGCCGCGCTCCGATCGACCGTTAACGACGTCGGCGCAAACTTTTTCGGCGATGTCGGGATAATCGACGGACTCCGTCCCGAACGTGCCGACATCATTGACTTCGATATCGGGGTATTCGGCGAGCACCGCCTTGACGGTTTCCTTGAGCTCGACCGCTCCGTGATCGCTTCCGATTGTCAACTTCATCAAAATCGCGACGCTTGTCTTCAAATCTTGCGAGGACGCGCCGCTTTCACCTCCAACGAAATTATTTTTTCTTCTCTGCTTCCTTTTGAGCCGCGCGGACGTCCTCCCAGAGGGTGCGCGCCTTCTCGAAAATCGTCCGCTCACGGATGCGCGCGTTCTGATCTCCTATGATCCTCGACAGGAACGACGCGCAATTGCCGTAGTCGTTGAGCAGATAATAAATCGCGCCGGTGA
>CALGGP010000034.1 GCA_937915885.1 uncultured Selenomonadales bacterium
GGGTGGGGGCGGTGGGCGGCGCAAAAAAAGCCGGCGGCAGCCCTAAACGCTCGAGTAGGAGTTTATTTTTTTTCGGACGGCGAGCCCCATGACGAGCGTCACAAAAATTTCTACGAGCAACATCACGACGGCGACCCCGATATTTCCATACTCCGACGTCAACGGAAAAATTATTATGAAGTCGAGCACCGCCGCCGCGATCAGTATGCGGCTGAATAAATCCTGCAGCCCGAAGTTGAGCATGAAGTGAATCCCGAAGACGTTGCTCAACGAGATCACGAACGGCAGCCACGCCATCAATCGCAAAATCAAAATCGTTTGCTCGTAGCCCGCGCCGAATAATATCTCAACAATCGGCGCCGCAAACGCGCATAAAATTATCGACACGACCAAGAAGAGTCCCGAGTAGAGCCGACCGAATTTCTTTATGAACTCGATCGCTCCGCGCGGAGACTCTTTTACTTTCGCGCTGACGTGAGGATAGACCGCCGTCGAAAACGCGCCCATCAATCCCTTCACGCTGTCGATGAGTTTATTCGCCGCGCCGAAATATCCAACCGCCGTCGGATTGGTCATCAGCCCGAGGATCACAATGTTCGTCGTCGTGTAAAGATTGATCGCCACCGTCGATATAAAAATTTCCCGCCCGTCGCGCAACACATTTTTGATCCCGTCGAGCGTCGGTCGGACAAAAACGTAGCGATAATTTTTGATGATGATCGCAAACGACAACAGCCCCGCGACGATCATCATCGACGATTGAAGGATCGCGGCAATCAGATAATCATTCGGACCGTTGATCAGAAAAAACATCGAACACAAAATGATCAGCCGCGCGGAAGTGACGGCGATCGTAATGAACTTCATCTGTTGAATGCCTTGAAAAAACCAGACGGGGAAGGCGATGTTGCCGAGCACCGTCGGCAGAACCGCCAAAAATAAAATTACGTCGAAGTCGACCGTCGAAGGCATCACGACGATCGCGATCAGCGTCAAAAGCATCAGCCCGAGCGCGATTAAAATTTTCGCCGACATCACATCAGAAAAAATTTTTCCGATCGCGCGCTCGTCGGAGGCTCGAGCGATGTCGCGCGGCGCCGTCATGTTGAATCCGTATTCGACGGCGACCACCATGTATTGCACAACGCTCTGCATGAAAACGATCGCGCCGAACCGATCCGCGCCGAGCATCCTCAACAGGAACGGCAACATCACGAAATTTAAAATGTAGTCGACGCCCTTCAACGTCAACAGCGAAAAAATGTTTTGCGTCAATCGATTGATAATCATCGCTTCAAAAAAATTTTATCCGTCGCCCACATCAGAATCAAAATATAAATCGGAGTGGTACTAAAAAAATCCAACATCACGCGCTCATCGATCGAAGAAAGAAACAGCGGATAAGCGCAAAATCCGTAGAACATCAGAGGCAGGGCGGTCGCTCGAGCGCGGACGAATCGATAGGCGAAAGAATAAATCGCGCCGAAAATCCAGAGGATCATCGTCATGCCGAGCCAACCGTAGTCGTGAATGTATCGGGCTTCGGCAGTATAAACGTTGGTGTCGATGCCGACGAATTTGACGAACGGCAGAAACAACGGCACGGTCGGCAGATCGAATCCGAGCGTCCCGAGCGCGCGGTAAATTCCATGAAGAGTGAACGAGCCGATCGCCGTCGTCTCGACGAAGTCACGGTTGAGAAAAACGTCGAGCGCGGGGATCGAAAGACCGGCGTAGTGCGCGAGGATCACCATCGGAGTGCGCGTCTCAGAGACGGTTTTGCCGGTGAATACGCCCATCATCATGAAAAGCGCCGCGAAAATTATTCCCGCGCCGATCAAAGATTTTGCGATCGACAGACGGTCGGCAATCCGATCGCTCAACCGTTGACGGAGAATCGACGCGACGACGAGCACGTAGACGACGAGACACAACAGCCCCATGCGTCCGGTGTTGAGGATCAGGATCGGGACGTAAAAAATCAGCGGCGCGAGATATCGGGCGACAATTTCTCGACGGAAAATAAAATGATGAATGAATGCGTAGAGGAATGTATAGGTGATCGCCTGCGCGATCATCGAGCGGTAATTCGTCCAACGGCTGAACGATGCGGTTTGCGCCTCGATCGCTTGACGGTTGACGCGGATCATGTCAGCGACGCCGCCGGTATTGCCGAGCCGCATCGACATCTCGTAACTCTCGATGAAGTTGAATAATAACATCAGCGCCATTACGATAAGCGCCGCAAAAATTTTTTCGTTGCCGATCGAGATCGCTCCGCGCGGAGTGATTTGTGTCGAGCGCCAACATCGATCGGCGAAAATATTTCCGAGCACGAACGCCGACGCCGCTAACGTCAAACAAAAAAATGTTTTTATGCCGATCGAAAATCCCCATTGCTCCGCAAAAATCATCGACAGAAAAACGCTCACGGTCATGGTCGCGACGAAGATCACCGACGGCTCCATGAAGTCGAGGCGAAAATAAATCACCGTCGCCGACAAAATTATCAGCAACGCGACGAACAGCGACACGAATCCGTCAGCCATTGTCGGACTTCCTCAGGCTCAAGCCGAAGAGCACAATCAGCCCCGCAATCGCGCCGAGCACCGCGCCAATCGTCATGTATTTAAAGACGAGTTGCCGACGCGTGACGGTGATCGATTGCGGAATGAGCGTCGCCCTTTCAATCGTGACGAGCTCGCCGATGCCGACTTTCGAGCATTCGGTTTGAGCGAAGTCAACAAAATTGTCGAGAAGACGCGGCATGTTTTCTGTGACGTAATTATAATCGTGAGGCTCGTCGGCGCCGACGCGGAACGAGAAAATGTAAATATTATACTCGAATCGATCAACGCTGATATGCCCGCCGAGCCAAAAAATTTTTTCGAGTTCGGTCATCTTCGCCCAGTTGCCGTTGAATTTGCCGAAGTCGAAATGATTGGCGGAAGCGTTGAGGAACGAGTACAACTCCATCGGCGACGTGACGAAAAATCCGCGCGGCTCGAGCATAATGCGATTATCGGCGGACGTTTCGAGACGTGCCAGGCATTGGACGAAAGCATCACCGCTCAAGCGCACGGAAGAAGTCACGGTAAAATATTTTTCGGCGCCGAGCCCGAGCGCACAGACGAGCATCAGCGCGATCACGATCCAAAATTTTTTCTTGAGCACGGTCAAAAAATTATTCACGGCGCAACATCCTTTCGGCTTGCTCGAGCGCGCGATTGGTATAAAAACCTTCGATCACCTTTGATTGAAGCCGCGCGACGTTGTCGAGCAACTGTTGATAGCGGGCGTCGGTGATCGATTGCAACTTCGACGGCAACTCACGAAGGCTGTCGACGACGAAGCCGATATCGTTTTTGATGATGAAGTCGGCAATCGCCGCCTCCTTCCACGTGACGACCGGCAGTCCCGCCGCGATGTACAACGACAGTTTATGCGGATTGTTGAGAGTGAGGTATCTGCCGAAGGCGCCGGTGCAGGTTTCAACCGAATCGCCGTCCCAAATCAGCCCGAAGCCGCCGTCGAGCTTGTAAGGGATCTCATCGGGCGCGAAACTGCCGACGTAATTTATATTGGCGCCAAAAATTTTCGAGTCGGCGATCGGACCGTAGAGATTGAACTCCGCGCGGATCGGCTCGAGCAATCGGAGGAAGATGCTTTTATTGAGATTGCCCGCGAAAATAATTTTGTTTCGATTGTCGAGCAAGCGCGGCGGCGGAGGATTGTCGAGCAGATAATCAAACAGCTCGAGCGGAATCATAGGCGTCCGCACGCCCAACCCGAACAACGCTCCCATCATGCGTTCGTTGTGGACGATCAAAGCGCGCGCGCGGTTGAGCCGTTTGATCTCGTCGGCGGTCGATGCGGTGCCGAAATGCCTCAACGCGTCGAGGTCGTGCACGATGAAGATCATGTGGTTGCGACCGAAAAAATTGTTGAGCGCCGCGCGCATGAGTTTGTTGCCGTAGACGGGGAATTGCGCGACGGCGTTGAGTCGCACGAGCCGACGGAGCCGAAAAATTTTCTTCCACGTCTCGCGATTGAAAGTGTATTTAATTTTTTCGAGCGTCGAATTGAATCTGGTCTCGATGATGTTTTCGACCGCGACATACCCGCGCCGCTCAAAAATTTTATCGACGTCGCGCCGCGCCTTATTGCCCGCGTGATTGCCCGCCGCCGGCTCCTCTCTGACATAGTTCAGTATCATAGACTTTCCTCTGAAAAAATTTTTAATGGGGCGCCGCCGACGCTCCCGCCCCCCATCAGCGGCGCTCAACGGAGGCTGAGGTTCCCACCCGCGCCGTCGGCGCCCGCCTTCAATTCCGCATTCCTAATTGCCTTTCGGGCGGGAGAAATATTTTTTCAAGTCGCTCAATCTCACGTTCGATGTCATAGCCCGCCGCCGCAATTTCTTCTCGAGTGTCGCGCCTTTCGATCGTCCGCGCGCCTCTGATCCCTTCGATCCAACCGTCAATCGAATCGAGCGAAATGAATTTTACGAGCCCGCGCGTGATCTCCAGCTCTCGAGTGATCGCGTCCGAGAACAGGCACGGCAGCCCCGCCGCTTGCGCCTCGATCCCGACCATCGGCAGCCCTTCAAACTTCGACGGCAAAATGAAACAATCCATCGCCTGCATCAGCCGCTCAACGTCGGTGCGCAATCCCAAAAATTTTACTCGGCTTTCGAGCCCGTAATCTTTTACTTTCAAGCGCGCTTCGTCGAGAAAACTTTGATCTTCGACAGCATCTCCGATCAGCAACAACGTCAGATCGGGAAAAATTTTTACGGCGGCATTGAACACATCGATCAGGAAGGCGTGATTTTTTTGAAAGGTAAAGCGTCCGACGTGCCCGAGTACAAAATTTTTTTCGAGCCCGAGTTTTTTTCTCAACTCCGCGCGGATTGTCGGATCGAATTGAAATTTTTTACAGTCGATCGCGTTATTGATGACGGTAAATTTTTCGTCGCCGAACATCCATTGCCCCGCCTTCGTCGAGCACGCAAACCGATCCGTCACTCCGAGCGATAATAAAATTTTGTTGAAGGCGATCAAAATGCGTCGCGCGAGACTGATGTTGATCTCGAAGCCGGAGTTGTGAGAGTGCATGATGCGCATCGGGACGCCGAAAAATTTTGCGGCGAAGATTGGAAACACATACGACAGCCCGTTGGAATTTAAAACGATCGCCCGATATTGCCCGCGCGTCGACCACAGCAACTTCAGCCACTGCCAATAGTGTTTAATGGGTGATCGGTGACGTGAGACGACGCCGAAAATTTTTGAGCCGCTCGAGAGAATTTCGTCGGCGAAGGCGATCTCGTATTCGGAGGTGATGTTGACGAAGTCGTAAATTATTTTCGAGCGGTCAAGGTGCCTGAACTGTTGCATCAAATAAGTTTCGAGCCCGCCGATGTTTCGCGTCATCCCGATCTGTAAAACCTTAATCATTTTTATTTCTTCCGATCGATTTTTATGTGGGCGCCGACGACACTCCCGACCCCCGAGGTCGGCGCCCAACGGAGGTCGCAGTTCCCACCCGTGTCGTCGGCGCCAAGGGCAAAATTATTTTTTGAGCCTCGCAAACAACGTCGGCGCCAATCTTTTTATCCCGCCGATCACTTTCACCGCCGCGAACAGGATCGGATAAAATATTTTTTTTCGGAGCAATCCCGTCAGTACTCTTTGTTTGAAATTTATATCTCGAAAACCGACGGAGAGAAATTTTTTAAAGAGCGGGTCCGCGCGGATCACCGACAATTTTTCTCCATCCACCAGTGCCGCATAACAAAATCGCGCATACATCCAAAAAATTTTTTCCTCCACATCCGACGGCACCTCACCGTCAAACAATCCGATCAACTCCGCGATTTTCCGTCGATTGAGCTCGTAAGAATAATTCGCCGCCGTGCTCGACAGGCTCCCGCTCCCGCGCTTCTCGTAATGATAACCCGAGCAATCGATCGTTCGCAACACCTTCGCACGTCGAAGAATTTCCGCGTTGAAAAAAAAATCCTCATTCACCCGACATTTCTCGTCAAAGCGAAGGGAATATTTTTTTACGAGCGCCGCACGATAAAAACCATTCCAAATGTAGCCGAACAACGGAATCGTCTCGAGCTCCGCCGCCGCACGCGCCATCGACGCCCGATCTCGAAACGCCCGATCCTCCGCACGACATATTTTGCGATAACGCACCCGCCCGTCGCGATCAACATAATCCTCCGAGCAGCCGTACTTCAACACGTCAATCGACGGCTCCGACTTGATCGCACGCGCCGCACGCGCCAACACATTATCCTCGAGCCAATCGTCCGCGTCGACGAACGTCACGTATCGACCGCCGATCACGTCGAGCGCCGCATTTCGAGCCGCCGACGCCCCCGAATTTTTTTCGAGCGCAATCACCTTGACGCGCGGATCTTTTTTTTCGAGCTCGCGACAGATTTTGAGCGATTGATCGGTCGAGTGATCGTCGACCAGTATCAGCTCGAAATCGTAAAACGTCTGATTGAATACGCTGAAGATCGCCCGCCGCAAATTCGCCGACGCGTTGAACACCGGCATCACTATCGACACGAACGGCTCAGACATTGCCGCGACCTCCGAAAAGTTTTCGACGGATAAAATCACTGCCCTTTTTGAGCCAATTGACGTTCTCGAGCATCACCACGTCCGTCTCGACCGTCCGCAAATTTTTATCGAACAACCACACGTCGAGCAATCGCTCCGCCACGAAGCCGAACAGCCGCGATTTTTCCTCGGGCTTGGCGTTTGCGTCCATCCACCGCTCGAACTCGAACAGAATATCGAACAGCCATTGACAATACTCGTCGACGAGCGCCCGCCGCATCACGAACATGTTCCACAAATGCAGCCGCCGACGGCTCATCACCGCGCGGAACGAACGCAAACTGTTCGGGTGCCGTTCGCTGATGATGTGCTCGATGCGATCGAGATCGCGCGGCGAATGCGCGTGCTCGTATTGCGATCGGACGGTCTCCACGTAATAATTTCGACGCGTCGGCAAGATCACGTCGGCGTCGCTCAATAATTTTTCGTAGTCGGCGCGCCGATAAATCCGTTGCTTGACGGTTTCGACGCCGTCAAAAAAATTTTTCCGTCCGAAATAGCGTCGATAGTGACAGAGCCCGAGCCAATCCGCCGATAAATTTTTCCACGCCCAATACAGCCCCGTCAATTCGCAGAACGAAGCATTTTTTTCGGAGATGTTGTCGCCGGAGTCGTCGCCGAGGTAGCCGAGATCGGATTTGCCCGCGCGCCCGACGTGCAACGGCAGATAAACGTCGTCGTCGGGCATCCAATATTTTTTGTGGGCAGCGACGATAATTTTTACATTCAAGGGTCGTTCATCCTTCGATAGAATTGAAAACGTCGAGCGCGCGACGAACAATGTCGTCCATATCATAATATCGATACTCGGCAAGCCGCCCGACCGTGATCAAATTTTTGATCCGCGCCGCCTTTTGAGCGTACTGCTCGAAGCGCGCCTTGTTTTCGTCGGTGAAGATCGGATAATACGGCGTGTTTTTGCCGCGCGCGTAATCTTGAGGATATTCTTTGAGAATCGTCGTCGACGGAGATTTTGTCGGATGGATTTTCTTAAATTCGGTGATGCGCGTGAAGTCGTAGTTGTTCGGATAATTGACGGTGGCGGCGGGCTGATAATTTTCGGCGTCGACGGTCTCAAATTTCATATCGACACTTCGATAGGGGAGCGCGCCGAACTCGTCATTGAAAAGATCATCGAGCTGACCGGTGAAAATCAACAGCCCGTCGAATTTTTGATCGAGGAACAAAATCTGATCGCCGTCGACGCGAAGCACATCGTTGAAGTCGGTGTTGAGCATCAGCTTGATTTTATCATGACGGAGCATATTTTTGAAGAGGCTCGTATAACCTTTGGTCGGGACGGCTTGAAAGCGATCGTTGAAATATCGATCGTCGCGCCCGACGAAAATCGGCACTCGAGCGGTGACCGCGCCTTCGATGTTCTCGGGATCGAGCCCCCATTGTTTTTGAGTGTAATGGAGAAAAATTTTTTCATAGACGAAATCGGCGATGAATCGGAGATCGCGATCGGTGGACTGCTTGAGCTTGAGGATCGGAACCTTGGTATTGTAATCGTAACGATTGAGGAGCGCTTCCTCGAGGCGTTCAGCCATCGACGGAGGAAAGACGGCGTGCAGCGTGTTGAGATTGAAGGGGATCGGGAGCATTTGCCCGTCGATCATGGCGAGCACTCGATGATGATAGACGCGCCAATCGGTGAAGCGCGAGAGATATTGCCAAACTTCCTCGTCGTCGGTGTGAAAGAGGTGCGGACCGTAGCGATGAATCAAAATTCCGTTGTCGTCGATCTCGTCGAAGCAGTTGCCTCCGACGTGGAAGCGGCGCTCGATCAATAAAACGGATTTATTTTTTGAGGCGAGGCGTTCAGCCATGACAGCTCCGGCGAAGCCCGCGCCGACAATTATAGCATCAAACATGTTGTTCCTCCGAAAAATTTTTTCCCCACCGCTCTATGCGCCTGCGGCGAGCTTTTTTTGCGCCGCCCATTGACAGCAACATTGTCGAGTG
>CALGGP010000035.1 GCA_937915885.1 uncultured Selenomonadales bacterium
GCTACGTCATTCGACCGATCGAGTTTGCGCTCGACGGCGGGCGTTTGCGATTGACGGTTGAGATCAAAGTGTCGACAGAAGGCAGCGTCAAACCGATCGAAGTGCTGACCGTGCTCGGTATCGATTCGACCGACGTAAAGATTCATCGATTGAGCTTGACATCGAACGGTCGCGATCTCTTCGACGCATAAAAAAAGTTCGACCTCCCTCTCAACGAAAGAGACCGAACAAGTTATTCACGAAAAAAAACTTTTGAGTTTATCTATGAAACTTTTTTTTTCGGGATGCACCGTCTGATCGTCAATGTCCTCTTCAAACTGCTCGAGCAATCTCTTCTGTCGCGCCGTCAAATTCCTCGGCGTGAGCACTTTGATCGTCACAAGTTCATCGCCCCGACCTTCGCCTCTCATAAACGGAACGCCCTTACCTTTGAGCTTGAGCACCGTCCCCGATTGAGTCCCCGCCGGAATTTTTAATTCGATCTTGCCGTCGATCGAGGGCGCGTCAACGTCCGCTCCCAGCGCCGCCTGCACGAACGAGATCGGCACTTCGCAGTAGACATCATTGCCGTTGCGCTTGAATATCTGATGCGGTTTGATGTTGATGTAGACAAACAGATCGCCGGGTTGCCCGCCGCGTTCGCCCGCCTGACCTCCGCCCGCAATCCGCAGCCGATTGCCGTTGTCGACGCCGCGCGGAATCGTCACCTGCACTTCGCGCGTCACTTTGATTTTGCCGTCGCCATGACAATGCGAACACGGCGACTTCGGAATTTTGCCCACGCCGTGGCATCGATTGCACGTCTCGAGCGTCTGCATTCGCATGAAGCCCATCTGTCGAACGGTTTGTTTTTGCCCCATGCCATGACACTCGGGACAAATCTCAACGTCGGTGCCGGGCGTCGCGCCCGAGCCGTGACATTCCGAGCACGTTTCCATTCGCGGAATTTGAATCGTTTTCTTCGCTCCGAACGCCGCCTCTTCAAAAGTAATCGTAATGTCGTATCGAAGATCGGCGCCGCGCTCGGGACCGGGCTGAGGCTGTCGACGTGAGCGAGTGCCGCCCGCGCCTCCTCCTCCGAAGAAACTGTTCAATATATCATCAAACATGCCGTTGCCGAAAATATCTTCGGGTCGACCGTAGAATCCGCCGCCACCGCCCGGACCGCCGCCTCCGATATTTTCATCGCCGAACTGATCATAGCGCGCGCGCTTTTCGGGGTCTTTGAGCACGTCGTAGGCAACGTTGATCTCCTTCATTTTTTCCTCGCGACGCGCCCGCTCCTTCTTCTTGGCGTCCTCGTCCAAACTCTGATCGATGAGATCGGGATGATTCTCCCGACTCAATTTTTTATACGCCTTCTTGATCTCATCGTCGGTGGCGTTCTTGTTCACGCCGAGGATCGCGTAATAGTCCTTTTTCGCCGCCAAATCACATCACCTCAGATCAAAAATTGGGGATAGGAGTCCCTGCCCTATCCCCCCATAATTCTCGTATTCAATCGAACAGCCGATCGAGTGCCGTCGGAATTATTTTTTCTCGGTGTACTCGGCATCGATGGTGCCGTCGTCGTTTTTCTTCGGCTCGGATTGAGCGTCGTTCGATTGCTGCTGTTGAGCGCCCGCCTGATACGCCGCCGAACTCAACTTATAAAGCGCTTGACGAACATCTTCCGCCGACTTTTTGAGCGTCGCCGCATCGGCGTTATCCTTCAACTGCGCCTGCAATTTTTCATTCGCCGACCGCACATCTTTGATCAAGCCCTCGTCGACCTTGCCTTCCATATCCTTGCAAGTCTTTTCGGCTTGATAGACGGTCTGCTCGGCTTCGTTTTTGGCGTCGGCGGCGTCCTTTTGCGCCTTATCCTCCGCCGCATGAGCCTCCGCCTCTTTGACCATGCGATCGATGTCCTCTTTCGACATGCCGCTCGACGACTGGATCGTAATTTTTTGTTCCTTGCCGGTGCCCTTATCCTTCGCGCTCACGTTGACAATGCCGTTGGAGTCGATGTCGAACGTGACTTCGATCTGCGGCACTCCGCGCGGAGCGGGCGGGATATCCGACAGAATGAACGTCCCGAGCGTTTTATTGTAAGCCGCCATTTCGCGTTCGCCCTGCAGGACGTGAATCTCGACGGACGGCTGATTGTCGGCAGCGGTCGAGAACACTTGAGATTTTCTCGTCGGGATCGTCGTGTTGCGATCGATGATCTTTGTAAACACGCCGCCGAGCGTCTCAATGCCGAGCGACAACGGAGTGACGTCGAGCAACAGCACGTCTTTGACTTCGCCCGCGAGCACGCCGCCTTGGATCGCCGCGCCGACCGACACGCACTCGTCGGGGTTGATGCCTTTATGCGGTTCCTTGCCGAGAATTTCTCTGATGGCATTTTGGACGGCGGGAATGCGCGTCGAGCCGCCGACGAGAATGATCTTATTGATCTTGTCGCCCGTCAAGCCCGCGTCCTTCATTGCCTTGCGCGTCGGCTCCATCGTCCGCTCGACCAGATCACGAGTGAGCTCGTCGAATTTCGCCCGCGTCAACGTCAGATCGAGATGCTTCGGACCGCTCGCGTCGGCTGTGATGAACGGCAGATTGATATTGGTCTGCGTCATGCTCGACAGCTCGATCTTCGCCTTTTCGGCGGCTTCGATCAAGCGTTGCGCCGCCATCTTATCGGTCGAAAGATCAATGCCGTTTGATTTCTTAAATTCGGCGACCATCCAATCCATAACCTTTTTATCAAAATCGTCGCCGCCGAGGTGCGTATCGCCGTTGGTCGCCTGCACATCGAAAGTGCCTTCCGTCAACTCGAGAATCGACACGTCGAAAGTGCCGCCGCCGAGGTCGAACACGAGAATCGTCTCGTCTTTATCCTTATCGAGACCGTAGGCAAGCGCCGCCGCCGTCGGCTCGTTGATGATGCGAAGAACTTCGAGCCCTGCGATCTTGCCGGCATCGACCGTCGCTTGACGTTGACCGTCGTTGAAATATGCGGGCACGGTGATAACGGCTTGAGTGACTTTTTCGCCGAGATATTCTTCCGCGTCGGCTTTCAACTTCTGAAGAATCATCGCGGAAATTTCGGGCGGAGTATATCCTTTGCCGTCGATGTTGACTTTGTAGCCGCCTTCGCCCATATGACGCTTGATCGACGAGATCGTGCGGTCGGGGTTGCTGACGGCTTGACGCTTCGCCAATTGCCCGACGAGACGCTGACCGTCCTTGGTGAAGCCGACGACCGACGGGGTGATGCGACTGCCCTCGGGGTTGGTGATGACAGTCGGCTCGCCGCCCTCGAGCACGCTGACGACGCTGTTGGTGGTTCCCAAATCTATACCAATGACTTTGCTCATAGTTCATTCCTCCAAAAAATTTTAATCATTGTCTTGTAGCTATGCAAAAAATTTCATCAGCAAAAATTTTTGCCCATGATTTTTCCAATGCTTTTTTCTCGCGGTCGGTCAGGTTCATAAAACTATCTTCAAACGATAATTGCTGGCCTGCATTTGTTTTAAAAGACATAAGTAATCCACCTTTCA
>CALGGP010000036.1 GCA_937915885.1 uncultured Selenomonadales bacterium
AGCGCGAAGGCTTTATAATTCGCGAGTTGAGCTCGACGATGATAAAAATATGATCACAGGCAGGAAAAACTTTACCGCCGTTGAAATAGGCAACTAATAAATTGTCGGGAGAATGATTCGGCGAGTCGACGCGGCAGAGAATAAAATTTTTTTGGTGATTGATAATGACGGTGACAAAACTTCAGTTGAGTGCCAACAAAAAGCTCGTGTGTCCGAAGTGCGGCGACGAGTTACGTTTTGTGGAGGGCGGCGCGGTACGCATAGTGAACGGCAAGGTCGATATGGACGCGACGCTGCCCAAGCACGTTTGCGATCACTGCAAGGTATTCTATCGAGAGTTGTTGCACTCGGGCTATTACGACGAATTTCCATTGAAGGAAACCGAAGCGCCGAAGACGCCTCCGGCTCCGAAGGCAAAGCCTGCGGCTCCGAAGAAGAAGCGCGTGATCAACACCGGCGATATCCCTCCGACGCAGTTGAAGCGCGGGGCGGACGGCAAATGCCCTTGCCCGCGTTGCGGCGAGCGCATGGACTTCGTCGAGGCGGGACCGGTGCAGATCGTCAACGGCAAGCCCGACTTCAGCAATACCATGGATCATTTTGTTTGTCCGTATTGCAAGTCGGTCTTCCGCAAAATCGTCGGCACGGACTACTTCCAATGGTCCGATAAATAGGAGGAGTGCGGATGAGGAAATTCAATTGGTTCGCGGTGATCATGCTGTTGGTGGTCGGATATTTTTTGACGGTGCTCACGTCTCAACAAGTGCACCTGTCGCACGTCAACGAAAGTCAATATCTCGCCGACAAACGGCTCGAGGCGGCGCGGCAGGAGAACGACAAACTCAAAAAGCAATATGAGGAGCTGCAGGACGTGTCGAACATCGAGCGGCTTGCGCGCGAAGACCTCGGACTTGCAAAGCAGGGAGAACTGCCCTATCAAACGGCGCGGTAAATTTCGACAAGGAGGATTAATCAGTTTTGTCCATTGAGATTGGCAGTATTGTAGAAGGAAAGGTCACACGCATAACGGATTTCGGAGCGTTCGTCGAGCTGGAGGACAATAAGAGCGGGCTGATCCACATTTCGGAGGTCGCGGACGTCTATGTTCGGAATGTGCGCGATTTTCTGAGCGAAGGCGATCAGGTTCGGGCGAAGGTGATCAGCATCGACGAGCGGGGCAAAATCGCGTTATCGATGAAGCAACTCAACAGAGACAGTAATTCCGACGGAGGACGTCAAACAAGAGCGCCGAGACCACCGATGCCGCGCGGACGAGGTTCGGGCGACATGCGCAAGCCTCCGCGACAATTATCGGCGTCGTTCGAGGAGAGATTGTCGAAATTCATGAAGGAGAGCGACGAGAAGTTAGCGGATTGGAAACGTAAAACTGATTCAAAGCGCGGCGGGCGCGGCTCGAGACGCTCCGACTAGACGCCCCTTGCACTTTCTTTGCAGGGGGTGCATTTTTTTCAATTAGGAATTAGGAATGCGGAATTAGGAATTGGAGCGACGGGGTGACGGGGCGACGGGGCGACGGAAAAAGGCGGGCGCCGACGGCACGGGTGGGAACCTCAGCCTCGGTTGGGCGCCGACCTCGACGGGTGGGAGTGCCGGCGGCGCCCCCAAAAAAAATCAAACGGATCAAACGGATCAGACGGATGAGCGGATGGGAGAAAAATTTTGATCAAAAAATTCATCGATGTTTGTCTGAAGCAGGGGCTGTTGAGCGGCGGCGAAAAAATTATTGTCGCAGTTTCAGGCGGCGCCGACTCCTTAGCATTAGCCGACCTCCTTCATCGAGCCCGTCAACGATTCAAACTGCAATTGAGCATCGCGCATTACGAGCACGGATTGAGAGGCGCCGATTCGCTTGCCGACGCCGACTTCGTAAAAGCATTCGCCGACGACCGATCAATCGATTGCATCATCGAACACGGCGACGTTCAATCCTACGCTCGAGCTAACCGACAATCGATTGAAACCTCCGCGCGGATTTTACGATATAATTTTTTGGAAGGAGTCCGCGCGCGATTGAATTACGATGTGATAGCCCTTGCGCATCACGCGGACGATCAAGCGGAGACGATCCTGATGCGATTGCTCCGCGGGACGGGCTCGACGGGCTTGACGGCGATGCGTCATAAATCCGATCGATTGATCCGACCGCTGTTGAGCTTTCGTAAATTCGAGCTCGAAAATTATTGTCGGCAACGCGGGCTCGAGCCGCGCATCGATCGGACGAATTTCGAGCCGACGGCGACGCGCAATAAAATTCGCCTCGAATTGCTCCCGCTGCTCGAAACCTACAACCCGTCGATCGTCGAGACGTTATGCCGCTTGGGAGCGACGGCGGCGGAAGATGCCGACTTCATAAAAAGTTCCGCGCGGAAAATTTATCCGACGGCAATAAAATGGTCGACAGCGCTTGACAGATCAGTTACAATGGGATTATCTCAAACAATCGTCAACGCTCAACCCGTCGCAATCCAACGAGCGCTGATCCGAATGTTCCTCGCCGACGTGCTCGGCTCGCTCGAGGGACTCGAGTTCATTCACATCGACGCCGTCCGACGCGTCATCAATCAAGGTTTGACGGGCGTGCAGTTGCCGCGCCGCATCACAATCAAATTAAGAAAAAAAATCATCACGGTTGAGAAAGGACTGGTTCATATGAAAAGCAAAGAGGATTACATCGAGCGCGTACTTTTCACTGAGGAGGAGATTAGTGCGCGTGTAGCGGAGCTCGGCGCGAAAATCAGCGACGACTACAAAGACATCGAGACGCCGTTGCTGACGGTCGGCATTCTCAACGGGGCGGCGATCTTTTTCGCGGATCTCGTGCGCAATATCAGCATTCCGGTGCAGTTCGATTTCCTGAACGTGTCGAGCTACGACGCGGGCTCGCATACTTCGGGCAAGGTGAATATCCTCAAAAATCTTGACAACGATGTGCGCGACCGTCATATCCTCCTCATCGAAGACATCATCGACAGCGGGACGACGATGAAGTATCTGATGAAGTATTTCCGCGACAAGAAGGCGGCGTCGGTGAAGGTGTGCGCGCTGCTCAACAAGCCGTCGCGTCGAAAGGTTGATGTGACGATCGATTATTGCGGGTTTGACATTCCGGACGAATTTATAGTGGGCTACGGGCTGGACTTCGCGCAACACTATCGCAACTTGAAATATCTCGGAGTGCTTCGCCACTCGATTTACGAAAAATAATTTCTCCCGCCCGACCGTTGGTTTTTGGGGTGGCGGAAAAAAATTTTTTCATCCCGCCCACCCAACCCATGAAAAAATTTTTTTCA
>CALGGP010000037.1 GCA_937915885.1 uncultured Selenomonadales bacterium
CGCCGCAAATTGTTTCTGCTTCTCGTACGCCTCAACCAACGGAATGAGCGCGCGCCCCGCCATGAAATATGCCAGCGCGGTCATGCCCATCAACGCGACGAATCCGATCAGCAACAGCAGGTAAGTCGTTTTTTGCAGTCCCGAATAGAGAGTGGTGACGTCCTTGCCGACGAACACCGTATGACCGACGCCGCCCGCGTTGATGGTTCGCGCGGTAATCATTATCGAAGTAATTCTGCCGCCCTCGTTCGGACGGTTGAACACTTGCACTTCGCCTTGCGTGCTGTCCCAATTGCGAATGTGATCGAGAATGAAGAACTCGAATTTATACGAGGCGCGGGAGAAGTCGAGCAGACGGTTGTCCTCGTCGAAGACGTAGAAGAACAATCGATCGCCGTAGTTGGTAAAGTTTTGAGAGGAGGATTCGGGATCGTATCGATCGCGTTCGCGGAACTCGGCGATGGAGTATGAGGCATCGAGCAACTCTTGAGCCTGTTCGGAGAACATCGCCCACTCCATTATGCGATGGACGAAAAAAATCAGCGCGACCAGAAACACACCCATCAACAGCGAGTAGAAGAGTGTGAGTTGTCGGCGGCTGCGTCCAAACATTTCCATGCATTAAATTTCCTTCACTGCCAAAAATTTTTGTGCGGCGGCTTCTCCCAATGAAAGATCAGCCCGCCTCGAGACGATAACCGATCCCGCGCACGGTCTTGATCGAAATATTTCCGTCGACCTCTTGTAATTTTTTCCGCAGTATCTTCATATAAGAGTCGATGTTGTTCGACGTGATGTCGCGCTCCAAGCCCCATATCCGATCCAAGATGATATCGCGCGGCACCACCACGCCCAAATTTTGAGCCAACAGATCGAAAATCTGAAACTCGCGCGGCGACAGCTGGATCACCTGATCATTTTTCTTGAGCACCTTCGTCGTCCGATTGAGTGAGAAGTCGCCGATCTCCACGACCTCCTGTTGAATTTTTTGCGTCGACCGCCGACCGAGCGCCCTCAACCGCGCAAGCAACTCCGCAAACTCGAACGGCTTGACGAGATAATCATCCGCGCCCGCGTCGAGCCCCGTCACACGATCCTCGATCGAATCTTTTGCCGTCAGCATCAGGATCGCCTTCTCGTAGCCGTTATCCCTCAGCCGTCGACACGCGTCGATCCCGTTCTCGCCCGGCATCATCCAATCCAAAATCAGCACGTCATAATCCGAGTACATCGCATATTCGTAAATGTCGGTGCCGTTCGTTACCCACTCCACCGAAAATTTATTTTGCTCGAGCATGTATTGAATCAAATTGCCGAGCCGCT
The DNA here is from genome assembly GCA_937915885.1 of uncultured Selenomonadales bacterium. Classification (GTDB taxonomy): domain Bacteria; phylum Bacillota; class Negativicutes; order Selenomonadales; family Selenomonadaceae; genus Quinella. The sequence continues at coordinate 1,324 of CALGGP010000037.1, forward strand.
TGTCATCTTCGGCAAGCAAAATCCTCATCGTCTGTCACTCCTTTTGATAATGGCTGAAACTTCCAATGTTGAGTTGCGGGAATTTATTTTTGAGCGCCGACAGAAATTTTTAGAGCCGCAAAACGCTCGTCGGCTGTCGCTTTTTCCGATTAACGGTCGAAAATATTTTAGAGCGGCAAAATTCTCGTCGGCTGTCGTTATTTCTTATAATGGCTGAAACTTCCAATGTTGAGTTGCGGAAATTTATTTTTGAGCGCCGACAGAAATTTTTTGGTGCCGAGCGCCGGATTATCGGATTGAGGCATCGTCCCGAGGAAATAATCGGGATCGATGTTGAGGTTGCGCATCTGGATCATTGCGATCGGATATTCCGACAGAAATTCGAGCCAAGCGTCAACTTCGTCGGAGCGATCGTTGAAGCCCGGCAAGTACAACAGGTTGATCGAGACGTTTACGCGACGCTCGAGCGCGTAGCCGATTGACCGTTTGACGTCGTCGAGAGAATAATTTGATCGATAATAGCAGTCGTAGGATTGTGGGCGGGCGCTGATCATCGACACGCGCATTGAGTCGAGACCGGCGTCGACGATCGATTTAAGCCCGTCGACGAAGCCCGCGTTGGTGTTTATGTTGATCATTCCGCGCGGAGTGATCGAACGGATTTTTTTAATCGACGGCGCGATCCGATCGGCGGCAAGCGACGGCTCGCCTTCGCACCCTTGGCCGAAACTGATGATGGCGTCGGGCGCGTCGCGGAGGTGATAGACGGCAACGTCGGTGATCTCTTCGACGGTCGGCTTGAAATTTATTCGAGACTGAGGCGAAGGGCAACATTCGGATTGTTGGAGGGAAATGCAGCCGAGGCATTTTGCGTTGCACGTCGGCGAAGTCGGCAAGCCGGCTTCCCACCGGTGATAGAATAAGTTCTGCGCAGTCAGGCAATGCCACTCGAGAGAACAGTGCGCAAGGTGGTCGACGAGCCGATTATTGGGGAGCGATTGTTTGACGCGTTTAATCCGTCGACGGAGAGAAGAATTATAATTGAGCGGATTCCATTTGTTGAGCTCGTCGGTTTGAATTGCGGCGACGTGAATTTGATCTTTGTAGAGAGCAACGGCGGTATATCCGAAGAGCGGCAACGGCTGATTGGCTCGATGATTGGGATCGGAGGCGGGCAAATGAGTGCGGGTAAATCCGGCGGGCAATAGCGCGCTGACAGCGTTGCCGTCGAGAGTGATCAATTGATTGTTGCGATCGAAGGCGACGGCGGGGCGCTCGGGCAGGAACATGAGATCGGCGGAGTCGGGCAACGGGATCAGATCGGACGGCTGAAGTCGGACGATGTTTGATCCGATGCGGGCGGCGGCGACGAACGGAGCATCGAAAATTTCTCCGCGCGGATCGGCATAGAGAGCGGTGATCCGATCAGATTTTTTCCTCATAAAATATTTCAGCCCCCAAAATTTGTTTTATCTCGATGATTTTTATGTGGGCGCCGCCAACGCTCCCACCCCCGAATGGCAGCGCCCAACAGAGGTCGGCATGCCCACCCCGCGTTGACGGCGCACTTTTTTCGATGCTTCGGGTC
>CALGGP010000038.1 GCA_937915885.1 uncultured Selenomonadales bacterium
GCGTGCCGCCTTATTCCGAGACGCAAAATTACGTCGGGCGGGTGCTCGACCTTTATGAATAAAAAACAGATACGCGCTCGAAGATTCCGGCGCGAAATACATTCGTCAGATGCTCGACACGTTTGACGGCAACGTCCGCAAAGCCGTCGCCGCCTACAACGCCGGTCCCAGCGCCGTCAAGCGCTACGGTGGCGTGCCGCCTTATTCCGAGACGCAAAATTACGTCGGGCGGGTGCTCGACCTTTACGAATAAAACAATTGAGGTGTGATTGATGCGCTTCCTCAGGAAGATCAGAAATTTTTTCAGGGGGATCATATTCCTAATTCTGCTGCCGTTCATCATAGCGGGCGTCTTCGCGGCGGGCATTTACTTGGAAAAAATCACGCCCGAGCAGGTGCGGCAAGTCAACGAGACGCTCAACCTGTACAAGTGGCCGTTCGTGGGGAATTATTTCGACGTGCCCGAGGGCGTGGAGTGGACGAAAGAGGACACCGACAAGGCGACGCAAGAGCTGGTCGATACGATCTCGACGGGGATCGATTCGGGGCTGAACAAAATGAGTGAGGTTGCCGATCAGATCATGAAGCCGGAGGAAGAGCCGCCGAAGTCGCCCGAAATAAAAATTTCAAAGAAAGAGCTCGAGCAGCAGATGCAGGAGCGCGAGGCGGCGGAGAAGAAGCGCATCTCGAAATTGGCGCGAGTGTACGCGAGCATGAAGGCGCAGGCGGCGGCAGAGGCGATGGGCAATCTGGACGCGGACACGGCGATATTGATCCTTCAGAAGATGGAGGACGATGCGGCGGCGCAAATTCTTGCGAAGATGGATCCTGTGGTGGCGGCGAATTTGACGCAAATGATGTACGAAGGAGTTCAGCAGAGACAAACTCCGCCTCTTGAAGTTCGTCGGCAGATGGAGGAGGAGAAGAAGGCGTTGCAAGAGGCGATGCCTGAGGTTGAGAGCGCGTATGTCGAAGAGGAATATGTAGAAGGCGAGCCCGAATATGTTGAAGAAGAATATGTAGAAGGCGAGCCGGAGTATTACGAGGAGGGCGCCGAGCCCGAGTATGTCGAAGAAGAATATGTCGAGCCCGAGTATTAATTTCTCTCGAGTTTTTTGTGGGCGCCGCCGACGCTCCCACCCCCGAACGGCAGCGCCCAACTGAGGAAAGCATGCCCACCCCGCGTCGGCGGCGCCCCAATAAATTTATTGTTTGAGCCTCGGCGTGATCATGAAGCCGTCTTTGACGAAAGTCTTTGAACTGCCGACGATCACGAGCGTGAACATATCGATCGGCTCCCGAGTAAAATTTTCGAGCGTTGAGATCGTCTTCGATTGATTGTCTCGACTGACGTTGCGAACAATCCCGACGGGCGTATCCTCCGCGCGGAATTTTAAAATGATCTCCCGCGCCCGCTCGATTTGCGTAACTCGTTTATGGCTTTTCGGATTGTAGAAGGCGATGACGAAATCTCCCGCCGCCGCGCATTCGATCCGTCGTTCGATCACCGACCAATCGGTTAGCAGATCGCTCAGACTGATCACCGCAAAGTCATGTGTCAAAGGCGCGCCGAGTATCGCCGCCGACGCCTGAACCGCCGATATCCCCGCGATCACCTCAACCGTCGGACGACGATCGATCGGCAGTTCCAAAATCATTTCGAGCATCAGCCCCGCCATGCCGTAAATGCCCGCGTCGCCGCTCGAGACAACCGCGACCGTATGATCGTCGAGCGCGCAATCGAGCGCCGCGCGACATCGCTCAGCCTCGTGCATCATGCCGGTGCTGATTATTTTTTTGCCTTCGATCAGATTTTCAATCAGTTTGATGTAAGTGCTGTAGCCGACGACCACATCACAATTCTCGAGCGCGCGTCGAGCACGCGGACTGAGATCGTCGAGACTGCCGGGTCCGAGCCCGATCACTTTGATATCGCCGCCAAGTTTCTTTGTCAAATTTCAACACTCCCTGCCCAATTTTTTTTGAAAGGATTGATCGTCATGCACGCCGCCATTTTCGCCCTCACTCCGCGCGGAGCCGATATCGCCGCCCGCCTCAACGCCGCGCTCGACGGCAGCCGCGTCTTCGTCAAGGGACGCGATTTTGATCGTTTGCGAGACCTCGTCGACGAGACTTTTTATAAGTTTGACGCGTTGATATTCGTCGGCGCGCTCGGGATCACCGTCCGAATGATCGCGCCGCATATCGTTGACAAGCTGAATGATCCCGCCGTCGTCTGTGTCGATGAGCGCAGACGCCACGTTATAAGCGTGTTGAGCGGGCACGTCGGCGGAGCGAATGATTTGACGCGTCGACTTGCGACGATCCTCAACGCCGAGCCGATCATCACCACCGCCACCGATGTAGAGCAACTTCCCGCCGTCGACGCCTTCACCTCCGACTTGGGGCTGATGCCGCGTCCGAAGGAAGCGATCAAAATGATCAACAGCGCGGTGCTCGAGGGGCGACGAGTGATCGTCACCGACGGCGAGACGGAACTTGAGCTCGTGCCTCAACGGTTGATCGCGGGGATCGGTTGCAGGCGCGGAACGTCAAGGGAATTGATCGCGGCGGCGGTAGCTCGAGCGTGTTCAATGATTGGGCAATCGATCGAACGGATCGGATTAATCGCGAGCATCGACGTAAAAAATGACGAGATCGGATTGATTGACTTTGCGCGTTCGATCGATCGTCCCATAAAATTTTTCGACGCCGCCATATTGCAGTCGACCGTCAAAAGATACATGCTCGACGAATCGGATTTTGTAAAAAATCAAGTCGGCGTCGGCAACGTGTGCGAGGCGGCGGCGCTTTCGAGCGTTGAGCGCGGACGCTTGGCGCTGTCGAAAACCAAATTCGACGGAGTGACCGTCGCGCTGATTTGGGATCGCTCCGATCAATATTAGAATATCGGAACCGAAATATCAATCGCAAAAATAAAAGGCGCCCGTCGAGATTGGACGCCTCACGAAAAACTTCAGAGATCAAGACGGCACATAGGAGAATGAGCGACTGCCGTGATCGAGTTTCCAACGTCCGACGTCCGCCAATTGGAACGTCGTCGAGCTGCCCGTCGTGTTCACCTTCAACCGATTGCCGTCGCTGAAGCCGACCGAGATATTATCATTGTCGTCAACATCGAACGACATCACATCGCTCAAATTGATACTCCACAGATTGACCAAATCGTTATCGTTGCAGTCGTCGATCACGTCGGAGCCTTCGCCCTTGCCGAACCAAAACATATCCGAACCCGCGCCGCCGACGAGAGTATCATCGCCGAGATATCCCCAAAGCCACGCGCCGTTATATCCCGCGCGGAGCATATTCGATTGTTCGTTGCCGACGATCACTCTGCCGCTCGTGCCGTCGCTCGACGCGTTAACTTCGATCGCCGTCGCGTCCGCATAGCACTCCCGCCAATTGAGAATGTCGAAGCCCGTCAACCACACGCCGCCGTTATAATTCGTGCTCACGTTGATGGTATCGCCGACTTTATTCAGACCGTTCGGCATGGAGCCGCCACTTGAGACATTGCCGCCGTTGATATTGACTTCCTGCGTCATACCGCGTTCTATGACGATTGAACCGCCGCCGATGTTGACAATCATTGCGCTCAGATCGCCCTCCGCCGTCGAATAACTCGAGCCGTCCGTAATGTCGATATTAATCGTGTTGGTGTAAGCGCTGTAAGCGACAGAATCATTGCCGTCGCCCGACGCGTATTCGATGACGTTGTTGCTGCCGACCCTGTAGATGGTATCATTGCCCGCGCCGCCCTTGATTGTCACGGTATTATTTCCGTAGTTGTCGATGTAATCATCGCCGTCGCCCGCATCGATGATAACGTTGCTTGCATGGTTGTACATCGTATCGTTGCCGAGCCCGCCGTTGAACGTCGTGTAGTAATCATAATTCGAGTAGGAATGACCGACGGTATCCGGACCTCCGACATACACTCCGCCCTCGATGCTCACCGTTTGATTTTGCCCCTGCTCTATCGTTATCGACCCGTTGTCAAATTCAATGATCTTTGAGCTCAACGCGCCCGCCGTCGTCACATAAGTCGAGTCGTCCGTGATCTTGATGTTGATCGTACTCGTGTAAGCGCTCGCGGCGACAGAATCATTGCCGTCGCCAGCCGCGTATTCGATCACATTGTTGCTGCCCACTCTGTAAATCGTATCATCGCCCGCGCCGCCCTTGATCGTCACGGTATTATTTCCGTAGTTGTCGATGTAATCATCGCCGTCGCCCGCATCAATGATGACGTTGCTTGCATGATTGTACATCGTATCATTGCCGACGCCGCCGTTGAATGTCGTGTAATAATCATAATTCGAGTAGGAATGACCGCTCGTATCGGGCGCGCTGTTATTGCTCCCGCCCTCGATGTTAATCGTCTGACTTTGACCGCGCTCAATGGTGATGGAGCCCGAGCCGATCTGTACCACCGTCGAGCCCAAAGCTCCGTTCGACGTCGTATAAGAGGAGTCGTCCGTGATCTTGATGTTGACTGTGCTCGTGTAAGCGCTGTAGGCGACAGAATCATTGCCGTCGCCCGACGCGTACGCGATCACATTGCTGTTGCCCAAACGGGAAATCGTGTCATTGCCGGTGCCGCCGTTGATCGTGACGGTATTGCTGCCGTAATTCTCGATGTAATCATCGCCCGCGCCCGCGTTGATTATGACATTGCTCGCGTGATTGTACATCGTATCGGCGCTGCTGCTGCCGTTGAACTCGGTGTAATAATCATAGTTCGAGTACGAGCCGAACAGTTGAAGATCAAAGCTCATTTTCAATCACTCCTTCGATCAAATTGTGAACGAAATTTTATCAGGCATCAATGGGCTTGTCAATTAATGCGAAATTAAAAAAGGATAAGCCGCGCTCATCGTCGAAGTTGCCGACAAATGGAGGGATTGAAATGAATTATAAATTGTTGGCGCTCGACATGGACGGGACGCTGCTCAACTCTCGAAAGGAACTCACGCAACCGACCGTCGACGCGATCAATCGTCTGCTCGAGCGCGGAGTGCACGTCGTGTTCGGCAGCGGTCGAAATTTGCCCGAAATGAGCGACATTCATCGGGCGCTCAACAAAATTCGCTACGGCATTCTGATCAGCGGCGGGCTCGTCTACGATTTCGTTGCCGACAAGCCGATTGCCGTTCACCCCGTGGCGGTCGACGACATCATGACGATTATCGATATCGGCATCGACGAGCGCGCGATGATTCATCTGCATACGATTCGCGATTCGATCGCTCGACAAGCCGACATCGATCACATGTCCGACTTCCACATGGGCATCTATCAGACGATGTTCGATCGAATTTGCGTCAAGGTCGACGATCCGAAAAAATATGCGCTCGAGCACGAAGGCGAGATCATCAAAGTCAATCTGTATCATCGCTCGACGGAGTCACGTCAACGGAGCGTCGAGCTATTGAAGGATCGCGCGCTCGAGATGGTATTCGCCGAAGGCTCGAGTCTCGAGGCATCTCCGCGCGGAATATCAAAAGCGTCGGGACTGATCGAATTATGCGCGGCGCTCGACATTCCGATCGAAGAAACCGTCGCGATCGGTGACGCGCCCAATGATCGAGAGATTTTGCAGACGGCGGGCTTGGGGATCGCGATGGGAAATGCCGAGGACGAGATCAAAAAAATCGCCGGCTTCATCACACTCGACAACGATCACGACGGCGTTGCGCACGCCATCGAAAAATTTTTCTGAGAGAAGGCGATTAAATGCAGTTGGGTTTGAGGCAAAAATTTTTGATGTTGGCAGTGTTGACTGGGCGCCGTTGACGATCGTCTCGATAATCGGATATTGAGAGTGAGATATCGGCGATCGGATCGAAAAAATTTTTGGTTGATATAGCGAAAGAAGGCGATTAAATGCAGTCGGGATTGAGGCAGAAGTTTTTGATGTTGGCAGTATTGACGGGCGCGCTGGTGACGATCGTCTCGATAATCGGATATTACACCGCGCATAAAAATTTATCCGAGACGCTTGAAAGCGAATTGTCGGCGGTGGTCGATTCGCAGGCAAAGGATTTGGATTCGTGGTTGACGGCGAAGGCAATCTCCGCAGAGTACCTCGGCAATCTTCTCGGCAATCTCGGCGACATCAATCGGATGAAAAATCGCGAGCTGCTGTCGTTGACCACGTCCGACCCAAAAATTTTGGACGTGACGATCGGTCTGCAGGACAAATATCTGTTCGGCTATAACGCGGGCGATTACACCGGCAAAATCGATCCGACGATCCGCCCGTGGTACAACGACACTCGCGATAAAGATCATTTCGTGTTCACCGCGCCGTATGTCGACGGCTTTACCAATCAACTGATCGTGTCGGCGGTGGCTCCGATCAAAATCAACGGTCAACACGTCGGTGCAACTTGCGTTGATGTGACGCTCGACGTGCTCAACGAACAGGTCAAGCAGTTGAAATATCGCGGCGCGGGCGACGGGATTATCATCGCGACGGACGGCACGGTGCTTGCCAACTCGACGGATCGCAAAGCCGACAACGTCAAGGATATCCCCGGCATCGGCGATCATTTTTCGGAGATGATGACGAGCGGCGCGGGCTATTTCGAGCTGCCGTCGGATGAAAAATTCGATGATCGGGTGTTCGCTTACACGACGATCGCGAGCACGGGCTGGATCATGGGGATCGCCGTCGATGAAGGACTTGTTTTCGGTGCACTTCAAACGTTGCAGATTACGTATCTGATTTTGGTCGTCGGCGGCTTGGCGCTGATGATATTCTTGTGCATGCGATTGGCGATCTCGATAGTCGGTCCGATCTCTCAACTTCGCAAGGAAGCGTCGGAGTTGGCGCGCGGGAATTTGCGGGTGGAATCGATCCGCGTGGAATCGGACGACGAGATCGGGGCGCTGTCGATAGCGTTCAACGCGATGGGTACGAGCCTGCGAAGTTTGATCGGAAAAATGTCGAACACGTCAATGGAAGTGACGGCGGCGGTCGAAACGCTTTCGACGGAAGCAAATCAATCGGCGGCGTCGGCGACGGAAGTAGCCGAGCACGTCGAAGAAGTGAGCGCAAACATGTCGAAGCAGCTGGCGGATTTGGACGCGGCGAAACAAAATATGGATACGGTGTTCGGCGACATAGGCAAGATGGACGAGAAGACGAAATTGATAGAGCAGACATCGGACGAAACGTCGGCGGCGGCGGAGCGCGGGGAAAAATTGATGGGCGTCGCGGTCGAAAAGATGAGCAACATCGAAAAATCGGTGCTGTCGTCGGCGGATGTGGTACAAAAATTGGGCGAGAGTTCTCAACAGATCGGGCAAATAATTGAAGCGATCGCGGCGATATCCGATCAAACAAATCTGTTGGCACTCAACGCAGCGATCGAAGCGGCGCGCGCCGGCGAGCATGGACGGGGCTTTGCAGTCGTGGCGGACGAAGTGCGGAAATTGGCGGAGCAATCGCAAACGTCGGCGGAGCAAATACGCGAGCGAATCACGATCATACAGCAGGACACGGCGCTTGCGGTGGACGCGATGAAAGACGGCAGAAAAGATGTCGAGGCGGGCACGGCGGCGATCCGAGAAGTCGGCGAGCAGTTTGAAAAAATCATTTCGAGCGTCGACGGGATCAAACAGCAGATGGCGGGAATCGGCTCGTCGATGCGGACGGTGTCGGACGGCGCGTCGAAAATCGTCGAGGCGCTCAACGACATTGACGAAGTGAGTCGACTTTCATCGGAGTATACGAAAAAAATTGCGGACGCGGCGCAAACGCAATCGGCATCAAACGAAGAAATAGCGGCGTCGTCGAAGTCGTTATCGGGCTTGATTGCGGAGATGCAATCGGAGATCGATCGATTCAGAGTTTGATTGGAGGGCGCGAGATGGACAAAGCTGATTGGAATAAATTTTTGAGCGGACGGACGGATCGATGCAAAGTTTTGGTGGTCGGCGATGTGATGCTCGACAAATATTATTACGGTGAAGTCAATAAATTTTCGAGTGATGCACCGGTGCCCGTCGCGCACATTATCAATCGGAAGTCGACGTTGGGCGGCGCGGCGAATATCGCAAACAATTTGGCGCTGCTCGGTTGTCACACGTCGATAGCGGGCTTTGTCGGAGCGGATCACAATTGCGAGACGTTGTCGCGGAAATTGACGGAGAGCGGGATTGATCAGAGCGGGCTGTTGACGATAGACACGCCGACGACGACGAAGGTGCGGATAATGAGCGGGCATCATCAGATGTTTCGTATGGATTTTGAGGATATCTCCGCGCGGACGGACGATCATTTGGAGGAGCTGAAAAATTATATTCACGGTCGATTGAATGACAGTCTCGACGCGCTGGTGATTGGTGATTATGAGAAGGGAGTGTGCACGGAGCGATTTTGTCAGAGCGTGATCAAGGATGCGAACGCGCACGGGGTGCCGACGATCGTGATGCCGTATGGTCAGAGGTGGATCAAGTATGCGCATGCGGATTACATCACGCCGAATGTGGCGAAGATCAATAAAATCTTATTGGCGCCGATCAAATCGACGGACGCGGATGCGGTCGAGCGAGCGTGTCACTACATCATGAGGAAATTTCGGATCAAAAATGTGCTGGCGACGCGGTCGGGCGATGGGATCACATTTGTCAACGAGAAGACGGTGGAGCACATCAAGACGAAATCGCGCGAGGTGTTTGACAGCGCGGGCGCGGCGGACACGGTAGCGGCGGTGTTTGCAATGGCGATGGCGGGCGGCTTGAATCCGCTCGACGGAGCGTTCATCACGAATTTAGCGGCGGGTATAGTGGTATCGAAGGCGGGCTCGTATGCGGTGACGCGGCAAGACATGATCAACGCGGTCGAGGAGTCGGCGGCGTAAAAAATTTTTCGGGCTCGACGGAGCAAAAAAGGAGTTGGCGTCCTCAAAGGCGACGCAAACTCCTTTTATTTTTGTCGACGAAAAAAAATCTGCGGGCGAAAAACTTTCACTGAAAGTTGAAAAAAAAATGAGTGATGTATAATCGAGGCGGGTAATGCGGGATTGGTTGATGCCTTTTGAGCTGTGCACTATTCTTGAAAACGTCGGAGGTTTGATATGGGAAGAAGGATCACGAAGGAAGACGAGGCGCGCGCCGAAGAAGAATTAAAATCCGTCGAGGAAAGGAGGAACCAAAATACCGCGCCGCAGGTTGAATTTCGTCCCGAGGAGCCGAAGTACTCTTTCGACGAAATCATTCTGCCCGATGCCGTCAAGGAAAAAATTTTGGACGTAGCCGATTATGCCGACAATTATCATCGCGTCTTTGAAGTTTGGGGCTTGAAATCCGTCTTCAAACAGTCGAGACGCATCGGCATCAATCTTTACGGCGCGCCCGGCACCGGCAAAACCATGGCGGCGCACGCCATCGCCAAGCACCTCGGACGCAAAATTCTCGCCGTCAATTACGCCGACATCGAATCAAAATTCGTCGGTGAGACGCCCAAAAATATTCGCAAAGCCTTCGAGACCGCTCAAGCCACCAACAGCATTCTCTTCTTCGACGAAGCCGACGCCATTCTCAGCAAACGCGTAACAAATATGTCGAGCGCAACCGATGTGAGCGTCAATCAAACGCGCTCCGTTATGCTGATGCTCATGAATGATTATCAAGACTTCGTGATCTTCGCGACCAATTTCATCGAGAATTTTGATCCCGCATTCATGCGTCGCATATCAACTCACGTCGAATTTCCGTTGCCCGATCTCGATTGTCGAAAAAAATTGTGGCATCACTACATTCTGCCGACCATGCCCAATAATATTGACATCGACGAACTTGCCGCGAAATACGACGGCATTTCGGGCTCCGATATCTCGAATGCGGTGTTGATGGCGGCGTTCAAAGCTGCACGGCTCAACGTCAATGAGGTCGAGCATCGTTTTGTGTGCGAGATGATCGAGGCGGCTCTGTCGAGTAAAAATGCCAATCGCGGAGTCCGCGTCGAAACTCGTCCCGTCTCGGCGGAGTACGTCAAAGACAAGATCGGCGACAAATACGAGGCGCTCGACCATCAATCACATTGAAAGGATGATTATTATGACCAAAGCCACATTCAAAGTAGTCAACCGATGTGGCATTCACGCGCGCCCGGCAGCGTTCTTCGCTGAAATAGCGTGTTCATTTGAGTCGAAAATTCAACTTAAGGCGAACGGCAAGATCATCGATGCGAAGAGTATGCTCATGATCATGAGTATGGGGCTCTTCAAGGGAACAGAGATCACTCTCGTTGCAAACGGTCCAGACGAATGGGAAGCTGTCAATACACTTGCACGTATCGTTTGCTACGGCTTTGGTGAAGACGTCGAAGAATATTGCGAGCCGAAAATTACCAGCGACACAGTAAGAAAAGTGTCGGAAAATGATATTCCGAGTCATATCAGAGCGAAAATTGGTATCCGTTAAAAGTTTTTTGAAAGGAGGATCAGATCATGTTGTGGCTTCCTGTAATAGCCGCGCTCGGGCTCGGCGCCGCTGCCGTCGTCTACTATTGGGACGACATCAAGGATTGGTTGAGGCACATCGTCTCCGTGCTGAAGCGGTTCGTCATCGAGACAATCCGCAATCCCCATATGAGCGCCTCGACGGTTCTCGCAAAGGTTATCGCTCAAGAGGTGGCGGAGATTCTCCACAAACTTTACTACAAGGAAAATAATCAGTGGTACGAAAAGACGACGACGCGCTCGTTGCCCGAAAGTGAGTTGCCTTCGCGGATTCGCAATCGGATTGCTCGAAAGAATACGGAGTATATCATCGACGACTACGTTGAAAATGAGCTCGGGCTTGATTTGTCGTGAGCGCGGGGGTGTACGGATGGAATTTCTTAAAACATTGGCGACGGCACTCGGCTTGTCGATGAGCCTCGATCAGCTCGAGCTTGCCAACAGACAATCGATCAATGACGTTGTACTCAAACACGAGAATGAAACCGGCAACAATTTTATCGGCGGCGAATTTCGCATCGAGCACGTGAGCGACAAGGTGTTTCGGTGCTCGTATCGGCTCTTCTTCCAAGATGCAAAAGGCGGCATCGAAGAGGTTGCATCGACGAGCGGCGATTATAACGCAAGGCATTTGTCGGAAGAGGCGCGGTCGGAATTGAAAGCGGAGAAAATCATCAAATACGATGTCGATGATCCGCCGCGTCCCACCGTCAAAAAATAATATTTTCGATCACAGGTTGAGCAATCGGGCGGCGTTGTCGCCCAATATTTTTTTGCGACAATCCTCGTTGATGGGCAACTGCTCAATAAATTTTTTCGATGTCGCTTGATCGGACCAAGGGCTGTCGGTACCGAAAATAATTCTGTCGGCGCCGAACGCTTTGACGAACTTCATAAATTGATCTGCGTCGAGCATTTTTAGATCACTTTCGAGCCATTGAGCATCTCCGCGCGGAACAATCATACCCGTCGAAAACGCGGTATCGATCATCACCGACGTATCTGCGAGCATTTCAAGCGCCTCGTCCCAATTACGCCAGCCTCCCATATGAGCGGCGATCAATTTAAAATTTCCGATCCGATCGACGACGCGACGGATCATCGTCAGCGAGCAACGAACGACACCGGGGAAGCCGATATCCAAGCCCGCGTGCGTGACGACGATCAATCCGAGCTCCGCCGCGCGGTCGAATATCCTCAAAAATTTTATATCGTCGATGTCGGTCTCTTGATAGACAGGGTGAATTTTAATGCCCTTGAGCCCGAGGCGGACGATGCGGCTCAACTCGTCGACGTAATTTGTAAAGGCGGGGTGCATGCAACCGAACGAGATCACGTCGGATTGCGTCTCACAGATCCGCGCGGAGCTGTCGTTGATGTGCTCGACCTGATGAGCGTTGGTGGCGACGGGCAGGACGATCGATCGGTCGATGTCGGCGTCGTCCATTGATTGACGAAGCCCGTCGAGAGTACCGTCGGTGAACGGAATGGATCGGCTGAGGCGGCTCAACTTGTCGATGACTTTAGCCGCCATGTGCTCGGGAAATGTATGCGTGTGAATGTCTATAATCATATTCTACCTCCGAAAAATTTTTGGGAGCCGTCATCGAAAATGACGAACGTCAAAGTCGGCGCGACATTGGCTAAGAGCGCGTGTATGTTGAATGCACGGCAAGAATCGGATATACAAACGTTGCAGCCGTTGACTTCTTTCGGCGCCGCACATAAAATATCCTTGTCGATCGACAATTCGACGAGAGGACTGATACTTATGATTAACGCAGGCGACACGGCTTGGGTCTTGATATCGGCGGCGATGGTTTTCATCATGACGCCGGCGCTGGCACTTTTCTACGGCGGCATGGTTCGCTCGAAAAACGTTTTGACGACGATCATGCAATCGATGTTCATCCTCGGAATGGTGAGCGTCGAGTTCATTCTGATCGGATATTCAATGGCGTTCGGTCCCGACGTCAACGGACTGATCGGCGACTTATCGAAGGTCGGACTGTCGGGCGTCGGATTAAACATTCTCGAGGGCACGACGATCCCCGAGTTGGCGTTCGTCGCCTTCCAATGCATGTTCGCGGCTTTGACGCCGGCATTGATCACCGGCGCCTTCGCAGAGCGCATGCGATTCAAAGGCTTCGCGCTGTTGATGCTGTTATGGGCGGTGCTCATTTATAATCCGATGGCGCATTGGGTTTGGGGCGGCGGCTTTTTGGCGGAGCTCGGCGCGCTCGACTTCGCGGGCGGACTCGTCATACACATTTTGAGCGGCGTGAGCGGACTGACGATCTGTCTGTTGCTCGGCAAACGGCGCGGCTACGGACGCACGGCGATGGTTCCTCACAACGTCCCGATGACGGTGATCGGCGCGGCGTTCCTTGCGTTCGGGTGGTTCGGCTTCAATGGTGGTTCGGCATTGGGCGCAAACGAGTTGGCGGCAAGCGCATTCGTTGTGACGCAAGCGGCGGCGTCGGCGGGCGTGCTCGGCTGGGTGATCCCCGAGTGGATTCGTAACGGCAAGCCGACGATCATCGGCGCGGTCTCCGGAAGTATAGCGGGCTTGGTGGCGATCACTCCGGCGGCGGGCTTCGTTGCGCCGTTGCCTTCGATCGCAATCGGATTTATCGGCGGCGGCATCTGCTATACGGCGGTTGCGATCCTCAAGGAGCGGCTCGGTTATGACGATTCGCTTGACGCGTTCGGAGTGCATGGCGTCGGCGGCATTTGGGGTTCGATAGCGACGGGCTTATGGGCGACGACGGCGATCAATCCCGACGGCGCGAACGGATTATTTTACGGCGAGACGGATTTGTTCATCGCTCAAATAATTTCGGTGGGCGTGGCGATCGTGCTGGCGGTGGTCGGCTCGACGGTGCTGTATAAGATTGTCGACGGGATCACGACTCTCCGCGCGGACGCCGACGAAGAGATCAACGGACTCGATCTGGTCGAGCACGGCGAACGCGGATATACGGTCGGATTGTTTACGGGCGCGCCGTCATTTTTCGGAGCCGGTGAAGAAGAACGTGCGACGATCATGTCGTCGACGCCGAAGAACGGAGTGATTTGAAATGGATCAGAAATTGACGAAGATCGAAATCATCACGCGCCCGTCGAAGTTGGAAGAATTGAAGGACGCGCTAAACGCTATCGGAGTGCTGGGCATGACGGTCAGTCAAGTGTACGGCTGCGGACTGCAGAAGGGGCATAAAGAATTGTTTCGCGGGCGAGAGTACGACGTAAGTTTGGTGCCGAAAATTAAAGTCGAGACAGTTGTGTGCGAGATACCGGTCGAGCGCGTGATCGAGACGGCGCAAAAAATTCTTCGGACGGGGAAATTCGGCGACGGAAAAATCTTTGTGTACGAGTTGAGCGACGCGGTGAGGATACGGACGGGGCAACGCGGCGTCGACGCGATCAAAGATATCCCGGGCGAAACTCCCGAGCGTTGACAAAAAAAAATCGGAGGCACGAAGCCTCCTTTTTTGATCCCGACCGATAATTTTAGCGGATGTTTTAAAGGGCGCCGTCGACGCCCCATGGAGAGCGCGGCTCCCGCCCCGCGTTGGCGGCGCCTGACTTCGGATTGGAGCATCAAAATTGATTCCAATGAACGCACTCGTCGAACGACGGTCGAATTTGCGTCGGATAAAGCGCATTGTCCGCCGCGTAGCCGATCCCTATCAAGCACGGCAACACATATCCCGTCGGGCAACCCACCGCCGACAATATTTCCGTCGCTTGATCCCGCGTCGATACTTTTGCGTCGTGCGCATGTATTTCGTCCGAGGTCGGGATTCGCATCGCACACGACAGCCCCTCGTCCGTCGCCGCCAAAAATATATTTTCGATCACGCACCACATTGCCGCAAAATCCATCAGCCGACGCACATTTTTTTCCTCGAGCAACCGCGCGTCCTTTTTGAAGATCGGCAACAGCAGACAGCCCGCCTCTTCAAACATCGAGCGCTGGCGCGGAAATGCGATCTTCACCATCTCCTGTAACGGCGTCTTCGGCTCGACAATTCCGCACGGCAACGCTTCAATCGATTCGAGCACCCGCGACTTCGTTTTGCCGTCAGTCACCACCACGAACTCCCACCGCCGCATGTGATCGAATGTCGGCGCCTTCAGCCCCGCGTCTATGATCCGACGAATTTTTTCTTCCTCGACGGGACGATTTTGGAACTGCCGCGTTGTCCGTCGCCGCTCGACGACTTCTCTGAATTCCATGCTTTTGCCTCCAATCCCGTTAATTCGTCACGCAATCGGTCACCACCGCGAACTCCCACCGACGCATGTGATCGAACGTCGGCGCCTTCAGCCCCGCGTCTATGATCCGACGAATTTTTTCTTCCTCGATGGGGCGATTTTGGAACTGCCGCGTTGTCCGTCGCCGCTCGACGACTTCTCTGAACTCCATGCTTTTGCCTCCAATCCCGTTAATCGATACAGCGCCTCAACTTCGCGTTTGTTGAGCCGACGATGCTCACCGAGTTTTAAGCCGTCGACCGTCAAGCCCGCGAACTTTACTCGACGCAACCGCTTGATGTTATATCCGATCGCCGAAAACATTCTCCGCACCTGACGATTGCGCCCCTCGTGTATCGTGATCTCGACCAACGACTCGTCGCCCTCAATCGCCAACGTCTCAACCAACGCCGGAGCCGTCATTCCGTCCTCGAGTTTGAGCCCGACGCGCAATCGATCTAATCTTTCCTCGTCGACACGCCCCTTGAGCACCGCGCGATACGTCTTGTCGACCTCGAATCGCGGGTGCATCAGCCCGTTCGCCAACTCCCCGTCGTTCGTCAACAGCAATAATCCCTCGGTGTTGTAGTCGAGTCGCCCAATCGGAAATATTTTTTCCTCGACGTCGTCAATCAAATCGACCACCGTTTGACGCCCGTGATCGTCGCTCACCGCCGACAACACTCGACGCGGTTTGTTGAGCATCACATAAATTTTTTCGACACTGCGTTTGATTTTCCGTCCGTCGACGCGTATATCCGCTCGAGCCGCGTCCACCTTCGTTCCGAGTTCCTTGACAACCTTGCCGTCGACCGTCACGTGCCCTTCGGCGATTAAAACCTCCGCCGCTCGACGCGACGCCACGCCCGCGCGGCTCAATATTTTTTGCAATCGCTCTTCGCTCAATATTTTTGCCCCCGATCGTCTTTGATCGATTCGATCTTAAACGACCGACGCCGACAAGTCAATTCATAATTCGTAATGCGTAATGCGTAATGCGTAATTAAAGGGCGGGGACCGTCGATGCGTGGGCGGGAGGCTTCCTCCGTTGAGCACCGCGACTGAGTGTTTGACGCTTTATAAAAAAGACAGTGGGCGCCGCCGACGCGGGGGCGGGAGGCTTCCTCTGTTGGGCGCCGCGATTGAGTGTTTGACGCTTTACAAAAAGAGAATTGGGCGCCGCCGACGCGTGGACGGGAGCTTCCTCCGTTGAACTCCGCGATTGAGTGTTTGACGCTTTACGAAAAACGAAGCGGGCGCCGCCGGCGCGGGTGGGAAATGCGATCTCCGTTGGGCGCTGCCATTCGGGGGCGGGAGCGTCGGCGGCGCCCTAATCATCATCGAAAAAAAAAGACCCCCGAAGGGATCATAAAGGCGGGAGAAATTATTTTTTGAAGTGATGCCGCGCCGCACTCGCCACTTCGACGTTCGGCTGTTTGAACGCATCTTTGAACTCCGTCGACAGATCGAGTGAGACTTCCTTCGACGCAAGCAGCCCCTCGAGCGGATCACTCTCGAACGCCGACGGCTCGAACCAATAATCCTCCGTCAAAAGTTCCGCACCGCCGCCGGAGGCTTCCGTCAAATCACCGGCGAGCTCCGTCAATTTATACGTCGCCGACGCCGTAAATAAATACGTATTTTGATTGCCGTTGACATCGATCATATCAATCGCGTTGTTCAGCCCGCCCTTGATCGTCAACGCATCGTCCTTGCCGAATTGCAGGATCACGTCCGAGCCCTTGATCGAACTGCCGGTGACCGCCGCCTGCAATTCAATCACGTCGCCCTGATCTTTCGAGTAGCCGGTGATCACATCTTTACCGGCGTTGTAAACGAACAAGTCAGCGCCCCACCTCCGAACAGAGCATCATTGCCCTTGCCGCCGTCAAGCGTCGAGCCGCCCTTCGACGCCCGCAGGGTGTTGTCGAGATCGTTGCCGACTATCGCCACCGTCGCCGTCGCGCTTGCCGCGCTGATCTCCTCGACCGTCGACGCGTACCCATCAATCACACCGCTGAATTTTTTATCGGCTGTCAACTTTACTTTCTTATTGTCGTAAGTCAAGCCCGTCGCAAGCGGCGTGTAACTGATCGTCTTGTCGCCGTCCTGCTCGATCGTAAGCGTTCCGCGCGGAGCATCTTTGATCGTGATCGAGCCCTTGCCGACCGTCAAAATTATATCGCTGCCCTTTTCGGCAATATTATCCGCCGTCAACGTCGCGCCTTCAATTTTGATTTTGTCCTTCGTGTTGTCGAAATTGAAAATTTGATCCTTGCCGCCGTTATAAACAAACGTATCGGAGCCTTCGCCGCCGTAGTACTGATCCTTGGTCGAGTTGCCGATCAATGTGGTCTCGCCCGCGCCTCCGTAAATCGCCTTCGTCTTGGCGTTGCCGATCAAAGTGAGCACGCCGGTATCGCTCGAAGCATCGAGAGTGACAAGCGTCGACGCATAATCGTCCGCCGCGACCGTCCCGACGAACGGATCGGCAATCGACAGTGCCGTGCGCTTAGTGTCATAACTCAGCCCGCCCGCCAACGAGCCGAACGTAATGGTGTCGTCGCCGTTGACCACGATGATCGGCTTATATTGCACGTCGTTAATCGTGAGCTTTTGACTGCCGACGGTGAGCGCGACACTTTTGCTGCTCTCCTTGAAACTGCTCTTATCGATCGACGCGTCGCCGACTATGCTGATGATGTCGCCCTCCGCCGCGTTGTAACCGTTGATCACATCGGCGCCGTCGCCCACCGCGTAGACGAACACATCTTTACCCTTGCCGCCGGTGAGTTTATCCGCGCCCGCACCGCCGTTGAGCGTCGAGCCGTGAGCGCCCGCCATGATCACATTGGCGTTGTCATTGCCGATTAAATACACCGCGCCCGAGGCTGCCGAGCCGTTGAGCGTTTTCGCCGTCGAAACGATATCCGCCGCGTTGATCGTCACTCCGTCCGCCGCCGTCGCCCCAACGATGAGCGCCGTCTTCGCATCATTCTTATCGTAAGTGACGCCCGAGGGGAGCGAACCGTAGACAAAAGTCTCACCGCCGACGTTGAGCGTAAGAGGATCGGCGGAATTAATTTTACTGACGGTGAGCTTCGACTTCGTATCGCCGTCGAATGTGATCGTCACGGTGTCTTTCTTGTCGACGAATTTCAACTGATCGCGAGTGGAGCCGCTGATCGAAACAATGTCTTCAGTGCCGACGTCGTAAAAATTATCCGAGCCGCTCGAGCCGACGGTGTAGGTGAAGATGTCTGCACCGTTGCCGCCGTAGAATTTATCATTTGCCTTGCCGCCGATGAGCACCGAGCCGCCGTCGCCCGCCTTGAGCACCGTCGACTTGTCGCCGCCTTTGAGTGTGACGGCGTTTGAATCGGCGGAGGCATCGATCATCGTAACTTTACTCGGATCGAAATTGGCGGCGTCGACGACTCCGCTGAACGGATCTTTGACGGTGATCGTCGACGGTTTTTTGGGATCGTAAGTGATGCCGCTCGTCAACGAATCCGCCTCTTCAATGACGGAGGGATCGGAAATGTCGAGCGCCACCCCCTTTGCGTCGGTGAAAGTGATGGAGCCGTCGCCGACATTGACGATGATATCATTACCGTTCTCGATCGTCGAATAGGAGCCGCTGATTTTGATCTTGTCGGCGGACGTGATGCCTTCAATGATATCATCGCCGCCAGAGTAATTGAAGACCTGATTGCTGCCGTGGAGCGTGACATAATCAGCGCCCGCGCCGGTGTTGATCGTCACATTCGAGCCACTGTTATAAATCAAATTATCGCCCGTGCTCGCGTTGATCACCACGTAAGAATTAAACAGATTGTTGATGGTCAAGTCGCCGCCGGAATTTACCGTGACGTGCGAGCCGTAGTTATAGCCGCGCTCATATTTACTGCTGTCGAGAGTCAAAACCGTGTCGGAGACGCCGTTGATGAACGTTTTCTCCGAAGTGTAAGATATCGTGTCGAGTTTTTTCAATGAATTGGTCGCCGAATCGACGTACCAAGCGGCAAGATTATTCGCCGAGTCTTTGAAGAGGAACGGTCCGGAAAAATAATCGGGATCGCTTCCATTTTCAAAAGTGATCGAGCCGGTGCCGATCTTGAATACGACACTCCAATCATCGATTGATGCACTCGATATTGAGCCGCTCGTCAGATGAATGAGCCCGCCGTTAACCATATCGGAATCGGGATAAGCGTGGATGGTGTCGTTGCCGTCGCCGTTGGCGTACTCGATTATATTGAAATCCACGGCGTAAATAAAATCATTGCCCTTGCCGCCGTTGAGCGTCATGTTGAGACCGCAGTTGAGCGTGTCGTTGCCGTCGCCGCCACGAATTATCGATCTGCCGCCCCAATTGTGGATGTCATCATTACCCGCGCCGCCGTCCAAAGTCGAGTTCGCTGCGGTAACCTGGATTATGTCATCACCCGAGCCGCCTTTGACGGAAATATTTTTGCTCCTAAAATTGTAGTTGTTTTCGATGAGGACCTCACTACCTCCGTCGCCAACGTCGATGGTGGCGCCGTTCACTTCGTCATAGGTATAGATCCAATCATAGCCCGAGCCGCTCTTATAGACAAAATTGCTGATGACCCCTTGTCCCGTGTTCGAGTAGCACTCGACCTGATTATATCCGTCGCCTGCATCGATGCTGACGTTATTAATGAGACCGCTATATGCGATATCAAAAATATCATCGCCGGAGCCGCTCTTGATCGACACATTCGAGCCTTTGTTGTGGACGGTGAGCCCGGTGTTGACGGCGCTCCCATTAATGGTGACGTTGTCCCAAAAATTTGTGATGTTAGTGGCGGTACTGCTGCCGGCGAGCGTCAAACCCGTGGGCGGCACCACGTAAGTTGTTTCTCCGCTAATGATCGTAAATTTTTTCTTGGCGGCGTCCTTGAACGTGAGCGAGTAGTCGCCATCGGCAATATATTCTCCGCTTTCCTCATCATAATAGCCTAGATAGAGGACGGCATCGTTGCCGCTGACGGAGCCTTTCCATTCATCGTAACTGAAGCTGCCGCTGATGGTGTCGTTATCTCCGAGCCCGTAGATGGTATCGTTGCCGCCCGAGTACTTGACGACCTGTTTCGAGCCGGCGAGACTGACGACATCGTCACCTTCGTTTGCCTCGACGGTGACATTCGAGCCCGAGTTTTTGATCGTGTCGGCGTCGTTGCTGCCGCTGATCAGAGTGTTGTTGGTGGTGTTTCTAATTTCCGCCATAAAAACCAATCCTTTCCAAAATGAAATCCCTACAACACAAATTTAGAGTTCGTTTTTTTTTTTTCGATCGCCGGTAAAAAAAACTTAAGTAAAAATATGGTTGGCAGGCGAAAAAATTTTTGATAGCATGCCGTTCATTGATGTAAAATTTTTTTCGACGGGTGATCGAATGAATAAAAATGTGGAGACATTCCTCGGGTGCGGCGCCGATTATGACGAGGCGTCGATCGTAATTTTCGGGGCGCCGTTCGATTCGACGACGAGTTATCGTGCGGGGGCGCGGTTCGGCAGTCGGACGATGCGCGCCGAGTCCTACGAGATCGAAACTTACAGCCCGATGCTCGACCGCGATCTCGAGGATTATAAAATTTTTGACGGCGGCGATCTCGAATTGTGCTTCGGCGATTCGACGCTCGCGCTCGCCGACATTCAACAGTTTGTCGATCAAATCATTTCCGACGGGAAGTTGCCGTTCATGCTCGGCGGTGAACATCTCGTCACGCTCGGGGCGCTCCGCGCGGAGATCATTCATCATCATGATCTTGCCGTGATTCAATTCGACGCGCACGCCGATCTTCGCAATGATTATCTCGGCGCTCGACTGTCGCATGCGGCGGTGATGCGTCGGGCGTGGGAGTTGGTCGGCGACGGCAATTTATATCAGTTCGGGATTCGCAGCGGCGATCGATCGGAGTTTAAATTTGCGGCGGAGCACACTCACATGCAGAAATTTAATTTCGACGGGCTGTCTGATGTGATTGATCGATTGAAAAGCCGTCCGGTGTATCTGACGATCGATCTCGACGTGCTTGATCCGTCGGCGTTCCCGGGCACGGGCACTCCCGAGGCGGGCGGCGTCTCGTATCTCGAACTGTTGAGCGCGGCGTTGAAGGTGATCGGGGGCTGTCGAGTGGTGGGCTGTGATCTGGTGGAGCTGGCGCCGAATTATGATCCGAGCGGGATATCGACGTTGACGGCGCTGAAACTTATGCGGGAGATGCTGTTGACGTGGGCGTCGGAGTGACGGTTAGAGGGGCGCCGCCGACGCTCCCGCCCTCCGAGTGCAGCGCCCAAATAAGCCCGAGGTACCCACCCGCGTCGTCGGCGCCCGTCCCGATCGGCGGAAGGCGGCAACTTGCTTTCGGCGGCATCCGTCGTTTGCAAAGCACCGCTCACCGCATGGGCGGGCGGTTGAGGACAGTGCCTGCCAGCGTCGACGGCGCTCGCCACGCTCGACGGAAAGCGGCTGCTCGTTATAGGCGGTGCCCTTCGTTATTCGCAAAGAGCCGCTCACCGCATGGGCGGGCGGTTGAGGACGACTCCTGTCCGCACCGACGCTGCCCGTCACGATCGGCGGAAGGCGGCAACTTGCTTTCGGCGGCGTCCGTCGTTTGCAAAGCACCGCTCACCGCATGGGCGGGCGGTTGAGGACAGTGCC
>CALGGP010000039.1 GCA_937915885.1 uncultured Selenomonadales bacterium
AAAAAAGTGCGGGGCGCCGACGGCGCGGGGTGGGAGCCGCGTCCTCAGTTGGGCGCCGCACTCGGGGGGTGGGAGCGTCGGCGGCGCCCTCATCAATCCGTAACTCCGTCGCCCCCAAAAACCGTTGAGATTTTACTTGCGGAGCGCCTGTCGACGTGCAACGTCTTGCTGTTGAGGCGTCATATCGCCGTAGCCGTTCGCCAACGCGTAGCGCCAACTGCCGTACAACGGATTCGGAAACACAATATATTTCACTCCGAAATCTTTTTGATGCCTGTCGACGATCTCATTGCGCTCCGCCGTCAAGCGTCCGAACGTCCCCATCGGAAAATCACCCGCGTTGTCGCCCATATAAACAATCACTTCATACTTATCGGCAATGCGATCGAGGCGCGCAAATTTATCGCCGCCGTCCGCCTTGAGGAACAAATGATCGGGCTTGACGGTGGGGAAGCCCGCTTCCTCGAGGTCTTCTTTAGTGAGCTCCGCCAGCCTCGACGCATTACGATTTGTCACGTAGAAAATCTCGACGCCGCGCTTGTCGACCGCCTTCAAAAATTCGACCGCGCCCGGCATCGGCTCCGCCTTCGTCGACTTCGCCCAAGCAACTTCGTCGTCGGTGTTTTTCTTCCGATCGGTGCCGACATAAGAGGCGTTCCATGCCGCCGACGACAAAACGGTCTCGTCGATGTCGAGCACAATCGCCAACGGTTTTTTGAATTTCTTCTTCGACTTGAGCACCGCATCAATCCGCTCGAGCGCAATGTTATACGCCTGATAGCACAGCTCGCGATACTCGGCGGCATTCTCCATCCACAACAGCGCCTGCACATTTTGTTCGTGCAACTGCCGCGTCATATGACGGGCGTCGGCGAAAACATTGCTGTCGAAAGTAAAATACGTGTCGGGATAAGGCTCATCGCGCAAAGTAAAGTGCCACCATTCCTCCTCGAGCGGCTTGAATCCGTGACGGATCATGGCGTCGCGCAAAAAGTTCCGATTATCGATCTGCTGTTGAGTGAGATCGCCGACATAATCGGGGTGCGACTTCAAACCGAAATAATCAAAGGTGCCGCCCATGTCGACTTCCTTGCCCGTCCGCATGTCAAACAACGTCAAATCGACGGTCGAGCCGCGCGAATGCCCCGAGTAGAGCGCGATATAACCCTTATCGAAGAGCACGGTCTTATCCTCGAGCGGATAAAAATAATCCTTCATGCGAGTGTCGCCGATATCTTCAGCCCAGCGGACAAAATTATCGACGGCTTTCTGCGGACGATAGGCGTCATAAACTTTCAATCGATAGCCGTACTGCATGACGTCGTCGCTGACGGCTTTCAAGGCAATTGCCGCCTCCTTAGTCATGAGCGCGACGGGCTGAGTGTAGCCGTCAACGCGGTCGCCGACGAAGTTATAGGTTGAGTAGTAGCGAATTTCCTGAATGATGTCGGGAACGACGTCGGCGAGCAGAACGAAGTCGGACGAGTCGTCGGAGAGATTTCTGTCGGCGGCGTCGACGGTCGGCGTGAAAATCGAGCCCGCGAGCAATGCACCAATCATAAGAGCCTTCAACATTTTCTTTTTCATAATAACAGCCTCCTTTTGAAACCTATATTTTACATTAAAAGATTTGGGCGTGCGCTAAAGATTTTTTTATTACCGCCAATGGGTTTTTTCTCGACGGATTTTGATTGAGGCGACGACGATCAGGAAGGCAAAAATTTCCATGCGTCCGACGACGAAGATCAGCGCGCAAAACATTTTCATGATGACGGGCAAATTCATGAAGGTAGCCGAATCGCAGAGCCCGGGCATGATGCCGACGTTGGTCAAACAGGCGAGCGTCATGACGACGGACGTTGAAAACGGTTGCCCGCTCAACGACAGCACCACCGAGCACACGAACAGCGTCAAAGCGCAAAGGAAGAAGTAGCTCAGTATTCGACCGACGACTTTCATGGGGACGGCGGCGCCGTTGACTTTGATTGACGGCATCATATTTGGGTGGATGGAGCGCGAGACTTCGACGGCGGTGATTTTGAACAGGACGAGTATGCGGATCACTTTCAAGCCGCCCGTCACCGAGCCCATGCACCCGCCGATCGCCACGAGCAGGAACAAAAAGAATCGATCGAAGTCGGGCGCCTGAGCGATGTCGGCGGTAGTCATGCCCGTAGTGCTGACGAAGGAGATTACATGAAAGAGCGCGAGGCGAAAACTCAAATTGCCGTCGAGGATAAAATCTTTGTTGAAGATGGTGAAACTGATTAGAAGGGTGCCGATAAGAATCAGCGCCGACAGGAATTTGACTTCGGAGTTGAGATAAAAAATTTTGGCGTTGGCGATGAGATTGTCGCGAAGGTGTGCGGGCGTCGTGGTCTGCCACAATCGAAAGTACAACAAAAAATTGCCGCAGGCGAGGAGCATCGAAGCGGCGGCGGCGTATTCGACGAGAAAATTTCCGCCGCCGATAAAATCACCGCCGCCCGTCGAGATGCAACGCATAGCCATAATGATTGCACTCCAACCGTCGAGCCCCGCGATTTTAAACAACGCGATCGAAATCAGAGTGAGCGTCGAATAAACGGTGGCGACCCTCCGCGCGGAGATATTCATTTGCCCGAACATGGGGCTGAAGATTTGCCCTTGACTGAGCGAAAGATCCATGCCGAAGCAGCCGCTGACTTCGGGCAACAGAGTTACGAGCACGACGACGAACATCAAAGAGCCCTGCCACATCAAAGCGGCTTGCCAGAGTTGGAGCTCGATCGGCGCAATGCCGGGAAGAAATCCGACGCCGGCGGCGGTGAGATCGGAGACGGATTCGAGCAGGGCGTTGACGGGCGCGATCCAATTCAGAGTGATGAAAGGAAGCGCGCCGAGCACAGCCATTGGTAGCCACGCGATGATCATGGCGACGGCGGAATCAATGACTTCGATGCGTTTTCTGTGATGTCGACCGAAGGAGAAGAAGGCGGCGGAGATCATTGCGGCGATGTTGGCTTGGACGAAAAACATTCGGGCGATCAGAAATCGTTCGTGCAGCACGGCGTAAATGATCGGGATCAAAAATGCCAACGTCATGACGAGTGCCGCTTGCCCGAGCAGGAAGCAAACAATTTTTTTATCTCTCATGATTTATTCTCCCACCGCCCGCTGATAATTTATATGGGGCGCCGTCGACGCTCCCACCCTCCAACGACGGCGCCCAACCGAGGTCGCGGCTCCCACCCTGCGTCGGCGGCGCCCCGCCTCTTTACATCGAAGATCGGCAGCGTCCGACCCCGCGTCAACGGCGACCAACTTTTTTATCGAAGATCGGCGGCTCCCACCCTGCGTCGACCACGCCCGACTTTTCATCGGACATCGGCAGCGCCCGACCC
>CALGGP010000040.1 GCA_937915885.1 uncultured Selenomonadales bacterium
TGGAGTTCAGACGTGTGCTCTTCCGATCTGGGCGGGAGCGGCGGCGGCGCCCCTCCATCCGTCGCCCCGACAGACAGCTAAGATAAAATTTTTGCGCGAGCACAGAGATCACGGAAGGCTTTGATCGCCTCGTCCGCCTTCGCATCGATCAATTTCTTCCGCCCGACCAAGATGATCGCATACTCCGAATCAATCTCATGCTGCGTCAGACGATACGCCTCCCGCAATAACCGCTTTACTCGATTGCGAATCACCGCTCCGCCCAATTTTTTGCCCGCCGCAAATCCCACGCGCCCCTCCAAATCCCCCGCGCGCATCACATATAGCACCATCCGACCGTTCGCATACGAGCGCCCTTGATGATACACCGCACTGAACTCACGCTTGCCTCGAAATATTTTCGACTTCGATAACTCGTACATCGTCGACGCTCCGTCCGCAAAGGCAAAAACAGGCCGCTCATTCAAGCGACCCTGCACGTTTCTTATGCCGTCAATCTCTTACGACCGCGCGCGCGCCGCCTCGCAATTACTTGACGACCGCCCAATGTTTTCATTCTCGCACGAAACCCATGCGTTTTCTTCCGCCAATGCGTGTTCGGTTGAAACGTTCGCTTCATCTATTTACACCTCCGTTGATACTTTCAAAGCAACACGAAAGATTATAGTCGAGCCGCTTTGCAGTGTCAAGATTTTTATCGCGATCGATCACTTGATTTGCGCCCGCTCGTTGATCTTCTCGAGCCGTTTCTTCTCGAAAAAGTCATCGACCGACTTCAATATCTGATCGCGACTGAGCGACTTCAACAGATAACCCTCCGGCTTGAGCGACAAAACTTTCATCACACTCTCGCGATCGCCCTTGCCCGTCAAAAAGATCACCGGAATGTTGTCGACGCCGTCAATGCCCGTCTCCGATCGGATCATCTCGAGCACCTGCGGTCCCGACGTCACCGGCATCTCGTAGTCGAGCAGAATCAAATCCGGTCGATTGTCGGCAAGATACATCAGCGCTTGGGTGCCGCTGGTGACGATCGTTACCCGATAACTCTCGTCGAGCCAGCCCTTGACCATTTTTAAGAATGTCGGATCATCGTCGACGAGCAAAATACTTTTTTTGAGCTCGCGGGAGTTGGCGGCTTGAGCAAAGCGCCCGACCTCCGTCGTCAACATCTTCAGATCGAACGGACGCTTGAATTTTTGAGCGACCGCCCCATCGGGAATGTGGACGTTGGCTGCCGTCAGCTCCGCTTCCGTCCCGATCAACATCAACAGCTTTTCGTTCTCGAGGCACATGTCCTTCAAATAGACGAGCGTCTCCGGCATTTCGAGTACCGCTTTGCCGAGGTACAACAAAAATAAATCCGATTGCGCTTTGCACTCGGTGAGCGCTCCGATTTCCGGCTCCACTCTCAAAATTTCGTAGCCTGCCGCCTCCAAATTTTTTTGGATCGAGTTGCCCATGAACGACACGCCTTTTGTGATCAGCACGATTTTGGTTTTCACCGGCATCAATCTCTCCCTTCGCGAGTTTGAAACATTATACACTGCCGCATTTTAATTCGCAATCAGTATTTGCATTTTGCATTTTTTGTGATATGATTTAGGCGCAGTAATTCGACTGAATGCAGGAGGAGGAATTTAATAATGCTCAAGAGTATAGCGGTAATGACTTCCGGCGGCGACAGCCCGGGCATGAACGCGGCGGTTCGCGCGGTCACTCGTACGGCGCTCAAGCAGGGCGTAAAAGTTTGGGGCATCAAGGGCGGCTATCACGGCATGCTCGACGAAGAAATGTTCGAGATGCAGTCGAAAGACGTAGCGGACATCATTCAGCGCGGCGGCACCTTCCTCGGGACGGCGCGTTGCCGTCGGTTCCAGACGACCGAAGGACGCATGCTCGGCTACAAAAATCTCGTCGATCGCGGAATCCAAGGGCTGGTCGTGGTAGGCGGCGACGGCTCGCTTCGCGGCGCTTCGACGCTCTCTCAAGAGACGGGCATTCCGATCGTCGGCTTGCCGGGCACGATCGACAATGACGTTTGGGGGTCGGAGTATACGATCGGTTGCGACACGGCGGCGAATACGATCATCGACGCGATCAACAAATTGCGCGATACGGCGTCGGCGCATCGTCGGACGATCGTGCTCGAGGTTATGGGGCGCAACTCGGGCTGGCTGGCGATGGTGAGCGGCATCAGCGGCGGCGCGGAGTATATTCTCGTTCCCGAAGAGGAATATGATCTCGACGAGATTTGCGAAGACATGAAGGAGACGTATGCGCGCGGCAAACGCTATATTCTGATGGTCGTTGCGGAAGGCGCGGGCAAAGGCAATGAGATCGGCAAGATCGTGGCGGAGAAGACGGGGCTCGATACGCGCGTGTCGAAACTCGGGCACATTCAGCGCGGCGGGTCGCCGACGGTCATCGATCGTGTCAACGCAAGTCGTCTGGGTGAGCATGCGGCGTTGGCGTTGATCTCGGGCTTGTCGGATATCGTGTTCGGCTTCAACCGCGGACATGTCGTTTCAATCAATCTGCATGACGCCGTCAACAACAAGAAACAGCTCAATCCCGAGTACATGCGTCTTGCGAAAGTGCTTGCGTAAAATTTTTTCGGAAGGTCGATGGAATTGAAACAGGGTAAGGTTGTCGCTCGGGGTGGGCGGCAACCTTTATGATTTTGACGGAGTAATGATTTTGCCGATTGTCGACCAAAAATTTTTTAAGCGGAGGAATTTATAATGTCGGTTATCGATGAACTGTTGAGCGCAAACGAAAAGTATTTGGCAAATCCGCCGGTCGATTACACGAATGAGGATCATCACGCGAGCAAACTGCCGAAAAAGAAGTTGGCGATCGTGACGTGCATGGATACGCGGCTGGTGAATTTCCTCGAGCCGGCGTTGGGGCTTGAGCGCGGCGACGTCAAGATGATCAAAGTGGTCGGCAACGTCGTAACGGGCGTGTTCGATTCGGTGATCAAAAGTTTGATGGTGGCGATTTACGAGCTGGGCGTTGAAGAGATCGCGGTGATCGGGCATGAAGAGTGCGGCATGGCGAAGACGACGTCGGAGAGTCTGACAAAGGCGATGCTCGAGCGCGGGGTGTCTGCGGACGCGATCAAGATGGTCGAAAAAGAGCTCAAAGATTGGGCGGACGCGTTTAAAGAGCCGAAGCAGAATGTGCTCGACGCGGTCGAGGCGATCAGAAACAATCCGTTGATCCCGAAAGATGTCGGAGTGCATGGGCTGGTCTTCCACCCGCGGACGGGCAAATTGACTTCGATCGTCGAATAAATTTATTCCAGCCCGACAGGGTTCGGGAGCGACGAGAAAAAAATTTTTTTCATCCCGCCCGCCCACCCATGAAAAAATTTTTTT
>CALGGP010000041.1 GCA_937915885.1 uncultured Selenomonadales bacterium
AGGGGCGTCGCCGACTTCGCTAAAATTGTTCTTTGATCGATTGCAGGAATTATTTTTATGTCGGCGCGCTCGAGGCACTTCGCAAACCGGCTCAACCCATCGACGCCTTCTTCGACGCGGTAATGGTGATGGCGGAGGACGAACGCGTCCGCACCAATCGATTGGGGCTGCTCAAATCGATTGACGAGCTCGTCAGGGGCGTCGCCGACTTCGCTAAAATTGTTCTTTGATCGATTGCAGGAATTATTTGATCGGCGTTGAAACTATCAGCAGGACGGTTGAGCCGCGCGGAAATTTTGTTTCAAAAGAACAATCGCATAAAGGAAGAATAGCCTATGACAGAGACAACTCAATTGATCGGGGCGGACTCGCCGCTCGCAAAGATTCAGGAAGTTTTTGCAGTGCTGCAGAAGATGACGAAGCGGACGTACATCTTCGCGGCAGACCTCAAATCGAAACAGGTGTTGGTGTCCGAAAACTTCATAACCGACTTCAATTTTCCGGCTGAGGTGGTCGACGATTTTGACGAGCGGCTGGCGTCGCTGATTTATCCCGACGACATTGAGCGCTACGAGAAGGGCGTCGGTAAGTTGTTCGTCAAGGGCGAAGGCGACGAGGATTTTGATTTCGAGTATCGCATTTGCAAGCCCAACGGAGATTTTTCTTGGGCGGTGATACGCGGCGAGCTGGATCGCGCCGCCGACGGCGAATCGGATATTTGGATGGGAATGATCATTCCGATGGATATGCGGCTCGGCGCGGACGAAGTGACGGGCTTGCTTGGTCGTGAGCAGTTTGCGAAGGCGATTGAGCGCGAGCTGAAGAGTTCGCCCGATGCGAGCGGCGCGGTGATCATAATCGGGCTGGACAATTTCAATGTGATCACCGAGAGTTACGGTCACGGCTTCGGCGATATAGCGCTCCGACAAATCGCGCAGAACATCACCGACGTGCTGCCGCCGGATTTTCCGCTTTACAAGCTCGACGGCTATAATTTCGGATTGTTTATGCCGTATGCGATGCCCGAGGAGATCGAAATAATCTTTTCGAGTATCCAATTGTGCATGCGCGAGATCAGGAATGTCGAGGACACGATTTATTGTACGGCGTCGGCGGGCGCGGCGCTTTATCCGACGGACGCGTCCGATGACGTGACGTTGATGCGATACGCGGAGGTTGCGCTCGAGATCGCTCGGCAAAAAGGACGCGATCAGATCAGTTTCTTCTCGAAAGAGACTTACGACCGTTGGCGCTACGATATCGGCATGCAGAATTTGATGCAAAACTGCATAGCGAAGGGTTGCGAAGACTTTTTCCTGTGCTATCAGCCGCAGGTCGATGCGAAGGACGGGCATTTGATCGGCGCGGAGGCGCTTCTGAGATGGTACGATCGGGACGGCTCCGTCGTGGCGCCGATGCAATTCATTCCGATGCTCGAGAAGTCGCGCATGATCATTCCGGTCGGGCATTGGATCATCGAAAACGCGGTGGCGACCGCCAAGCGTTGGCAAAAATATATGCCGGACTTCCAAATGAGCATCAACATCTCGCTGTATCAGCTCGAGGAGCATATGTTTTTCCCGTTCGTGGAGGATTGCATTGCGCGATACGGGATCGATCCGGCGACGCTCACGTTCGAGCTGACGGAGAGCCACAACGTTTACGATTGGGACTTCGTCAATCAGCAGTTTAAGAATTTCCACGACTTGGGAATCAAAATTGCGATGGACGATTTTGGCACGGGCTATGCGTCGTTGGGCTTCCTGAAGAATTTCAAGTGCAATCTGATTAAGATCGACCGCGTATTTATACAGGATTTGTTGAAGAGCGAGTTTGACAGGAATTTGGTGAAGTACACGATAATGCTGTGTCACTCGATCGGTACGGAGGTCTGCATAGAGGGCGTCGAGGAGGAGAAGGCGTATATCTTCCTGCGCGACGAGTGCGATGCGGATTACATTCAAGGATTTTTCTTCGGATATCCCGAGATGGAAGAAGTGTTCGTGAGGCGCTTCAAAAAATAAATTCTCCCGCCCGAGCGATGGGTGGGCAAAAAAATTGGGGGCAACAGCCTCCTTTTTTATTTCTTCCGCGCGGGGTGCGGGGTGACGGATTTAAGGGCGCCGCCGACGCTCCCGCCCACGGAGGTCGGCGCCCAAATGAGCCCGATGTTCCCACCCGCGCCGACGGCGCCCGATTGATCGGTTGACGCCCGCCTGATCGGTTGACGAGCGTCGGCGCCCGCTTTTTTCGTCACTCCGTCGATTTTAAAAGGCTGTGCCTTTTAGGGTGGTTGAGCGGGCTCAAAATCGTCGCCCTGCCCTGCGTCGAAGGCGACCGACTGAGCGATTGACGAGCGACGTCCCGTTGACAAGCGGCGGCTCCCCGCCCGAGTCGTCGGCGTCCGAACTGAGCGATTGACGAGCGACGTCCTGTTTAACGATCGAGGCGTTCACCTCGCCGTCGGCGGCGCCCTGCCCGAGTTGTCGTTGGCGATTGATCGGTTGTCGAGCATCGTCCTATTTACAAAGCGTCGTCGGCGTCCGAACGCAAAGAGCCGCCCGCCGTCCGGGCGGGTGGGCTTGTAAAGCAGCGATGCTGCCGGTGGGCGGCTCTTAAAAAGCCTGCGGCAGAACTCAATGCGCGGGTGGGCGGGAAATTATTGTTCTTTAGCCGCTTTATGCTCCTCTATAATTTTTGCCGCGAGATTGTCGGGCATGGGATCGTAATGCGAGAACTTCACCGAGTACGAGCCGCGCCCCTGCGTCTGCGACCGCAAATCCGTCGCGTATTTATACAGCTCCGACGCCGGCACATACGCTTTCACTTCCGTAAAGCCCTTGCCCTTCGGATCCATGCCGAGCACCTTGCCGCGCTTGCTGTTGAGCTTGCCGATGATATCTCCCATGTACTCGTCGGGCGTCATGACTGTGACTTCGTCGATCGGCTCGAGCAGGATCGGCTCCGCCGCCAACACGCCCTTCTTGATCGCAATCGATGTCGCCGTCTTAAATGCCGCTTCCGAACTGTCGACCGCGTGATACGAGCCGTCGTAGAGATTGACGCTCACGTTGACGACGGGATATCCCGCGATTACTCCCTCGGCAAGCGTCTCGTGCGTTCCCTTTTCGACGGCGGGGAAATATTGACGCGGTACCGACCCGCCGAAGATGCTCTCACTGAACACGTTGCCGAATTTATTTCCTTCCTCGGGCGTCTTATTCGGACCGATCTTGAGCCAAACGTCGCCGTACTGTCCATGCCCGCCCGATTGCTTCTTATGCTTGCCTTGCACTTCGACGTTTTTGCGGATCGTCTCGCGATAATCCACCTTCGGCTCGCCCAGCGCCATCTGCACTCCGAACTTCCGCTGAATTTTGTCGCCAAGCACGTCAAGGTGCACTTCGCCCACGCCGTAGAGAATGACTTGCTTCGTCTCGGGGTCTTTCGTCAATTTGATCGTCGGGTCTTCGTCCTGCTGTTTCGAGATCGACGAGAAGATTTTGTCCTCCTCGCCTTTCTTCAGCGCGCTCACCGACATTGCCAACATCGGCTCCGGATACTGGATCGCCGCATAGCGGATCGGCGCCGCTTTGTCGTAGAGCGTGTCGCCCGTCTTCGCGCTCGACAGTTTTGCCGTCACTACGATATCGCCCGCGTGCGCTACCGTCATCGGAATTTGTTTCTTGCCCTGCATCGTCGAAATTCCGCTCAGGCGCTCCTGCCCTTCCTTCTCGCCGCTCGCCAACTGATAAGTCGCGTCGCCCTTCATGTCGCCGCTGATCACTCGAATGTACGACATTCTGCCGACGAACGGATCGACCATCGTCTTGAAAATTTGTCCGCTGAACGGATCGCTCACGCTGCGCTCGACAATCTCATCGTTTTTCGGATTGACGCCCGTATAAACTTTCGTGTCGGGCGACGGCATGTTATCAATCACCGCGTCCATCAGTTCCTTGACGCCGATATTCTTCAGCGCGCTGCCGACGAACACCGGAAACACCTTCGCGATCTTGATGCCCTCGGCGATCGCCGCGTTCACTTCCGCCTCCGTCAATTCCTCTTCCATCAGATATTTTTCGGCAAGCTCGTCGCTCACGTCGACCGCCGCCTCGATCATCTGCATGTGCGCCTCTTCAACTTCGTCCTCGAGCTCCGACGGAATGTTAGCCTTGCTGACGAGATTGATCACGCCCTTGAAAGAATCCTCGCGTCCGATCGGAATTTGGATCGGGATGACGTTGTTGCCGAATTTCGCGCGGAGTTCCTCAACGCATTTGTGGAAGTCGGCGTGCTCGCGATCCATTTTGTTGATGAAAAATGCGCGCGGCAGTTTCAACTGCTCGGCAAGGTTCCAAGCCTTTTCGGTCTCGACCTCGACGCCGGCGGGCGCCGACACGATAATCAGCGCGCTGTCGACCGCAGTCAACGCTCCGATCACGTCGCCGACGAAATCGGGATAACCGGGCGTATCGATGAAATTTATTTTGCAACCCTTCCACTCGGAGACGGCAAGCGAATCGCCGATGGTCATCTTGCGTTTCTCTTCCTCCGCCTCGTAGTCGAGAACGCCGGTGCCGCCGTCGACCGAGCCGAGACGTTTGGTTGCGCCGCTGTTGAACAGGCACGCCTCGAGCAGAGAAGTTTTGCCGGTCTTGCCGTGTCCGACGACTGCCACATTACGAATGTTTTTGGTGGTGTAATCGTTCATTCAAAAGTACCTCCAAGATTTTTGATCTGCAATCAGATAAAATATTCTAGCCGCCCGCCGATAATCCTGCCGTAAAATTTTTTTCTCCCGACGGTTTAAATGGGGCGCCGACGGCACTCCCACCCTCCGAGTGCGGCGCCCAACAGAACTAGCGGTTCCCACCCGTGCCGTCGGCGCCCGATCCACGTCGACAGCGCCCTCGTCCGAGCGCGGCGCTCAACCGTCGTCGACGGCGCCACGAACTTTTTCACGGCATCCAACCCGCGCGTCGGCGGCGCCCGACCTTCGCAAAGCGCACACATGCGAGCGCGGCGCAAAACCGTTGGCGGTGGCGCCATGAACTTTTTTGCGGCGTCCAACCCGCCTCGGCGCCCGGCTCCGTTTAATTTGAAAAAATTTTTTTCAGGAGATCGGAAGAGCACACGTCTGAACTCCAGTCACGC
>CALGGP010000042.1 GCA_937915885.1 uncultured Selenomonadales bacterium
CGGGCGCCGCAAAAACGGTCGGGCGCGGTCGACGCGGGGCGAGTATCGCAAAAAAGATCGGGCGCCGCCGGCGCGGATCGGGCGTCGCGAAAACGATCGTGCGCCGCCAACGCGGATCGGGCGCCGCGAAAAAGTACGGGTGCCGCTGGCGCGGGTGGCAGCGC
This sequence comes from uncultured Selenomonadales bacterium, assembly GCA_937915885.1. Taxonomy (GTDB): domain Bacteria; phylum Bacillota; class Negativicutes; order Selenomonadales; family Selenomonadaceae; genus Quinella. The sequence goes on from CALGGP010000042.1 coordinate 165, forward strand.
AAAAAAAAGGGGGCGCCGCCGGCGCGGGTGGGAACCACTTCCATAATTGGGGCGCCGGCTCCGGGGGTGGGAGCGGCGGCGGCGCCCCATGAGCTTCGAGCGAAAAAATTATTGGCTGTTGCGCCGAGTGAGCTCCACCAGCCCGAGCGGCGTCATGTCAATTACATGCACTCGTTTGCGATCGCCGACCGCATTCTCTCTCAAATATTCCATCAGCGCCTCGCGTTGCTCCGCGCGGTTCATATCAATAAAATCAATGATGATGATCCCGCTGATGTCTCGCAAGCGCAATTGCCGCAATATCTCCGACGCCGCCTCGAGATTCGTTTGAAACACCGTCTCCGATAAGTTATGCCCGCCGTAGAATTTTCCCGTGTTCACATCGATCACCGTCATTGCTTCCGTCCGATCGATTACGATCGCACCGCCGCTCGGCAACTCCAGCTCCCGCGCACCGATTTTTTTGATCTCCTCCTCGAGCCCGAACGCCTCAAATATCGGCAGCGTCCCTTCGTAATGCTCGAGCCGCACCGCGCATTGCGGCATCAATTCTTTCGCCAACGTCGACGCCCGTGCGTACATCTTCAGATGATCGATCACTATCGCGTCGACCTCGACGTCCAATTCCTCCCGCAATATCTGCGTCAACAGATCATTCGCCGCATACACCAATGTCGGCGCCTTTCGCCGTTGAGCCGCCTCGAAAATTTTTTGCCACTCCTCATGCAATCGTGCGATCTCCGTCGACAACTCCTCGTCCGACAATTCTTCCGCCGCCGTCCGCATGATCAAGCCGCAATCCGACGGTCGCATCGTCGCCGCCAACTTGTAAAGCCGACTCCGCGATTCCGCGCTCACCTTGTGCGACACCCCTATACTCTTCGTATTCGGCAATAATACCAAGCCGCGCCCGGGCATCGACAACATCATCGTCGCGCGCGGTCCCTTCGTCCCGACCGCCTCTTTATCGATCTGGATCAAAACCTCGCCGTCGATCTCGAGCGTCGGAATTTTTTTTCGCCCGAACTGCAAAAACGCATTCCGATCCGTCCCAATGTCGACGAACGCCGCCTGCATCCCAGGCAAAATATTTTGCACCCGCCCCTTGTAAATGTTGCCGATCAGCTTCGGCTCCTCCTCGTCGGCGACGTAATAAGAAACAAGCGCCCCGTCCGACAGAACGGCAGCGCGCGTTTTTTTCTGCGTATGATTGATCAAAACACTCTTCATAAGATTTTCTCCATCACATTTGATGCTCCCTTTCATCACTCGAAACGAGTTTAATCTGAACGCCGTTAATCATCACCGTCGAGGTCAATCGCTCACCGTTTTTGTGCCAAGCGCTCCACTCGCCGTCAAACCCATGCACTCGATAAAAAATGTCATGCTCCATCCGATTTTGCTCCGACATCGGCTCCAATCGAATGCTCAAACCGTAAATCGCTTTATCCTTCCCCGTCGTCCCTGCCGGCTGTCGCGTCGAAACTTCCTTCGACCAACTCCCATCCGAATAACAAACGGCGTAAAGAACTTTATAATACTCCTCCGAAAAATAAATCCGCAGCGCCTGCACATCATACTCCGCGTCGATAAATCCGTTGATCTCATTTTCGATGTGCGCAGGCAGCCAGCCCTTCTTCGCAACGTGCGCCTCGCTCAACAGCACCGGACGCTTTAATTCGACCTGCGCCTCCAACATTTTTATTCGAGCGATCAATCCGTTTATCGACGACAGCCGAACGCGCAAACTTTTCTCCGATTTGTGCGCTTGACACCAACGTTGAATGTAATCATCGAAAACCGATTCGGCGTTCGACTGCGGCTCGAGCGATTCATTGAAACGATCGGCGACGTACCGCTTGAAATATTTCGTCGGTCCGACCAGACTGAGCCCGCTGCCATGCCTGGCGTATAAAAAATTCATGTCCGTGCTCACGAAACAGCAATCCAATTGCGCCGCCTCGTTTATCAAACTTTGACGGATCATCGTGTAAGTCGCGACTTTGTCTTCGTCGATGCGCATCAGCAGAGTGAGCTTCGTGCCGGGCTTGCACACCGCCGCCCAATGCGACGTCGTACCCAAAAACGTTGCGATCTCATCCGCGCCGCTGATTATCGACACTTGATCGATCAGCGAAAGTTTTTCGGGATAAACGATCTCGAATCCGTGCGCTCGATAAAAGTCATCAAAATATCCGACGTTGCACATCTTTGATACGAACTCTTTGCTCCGCGACAAAAAAATTTTTTTCGGCGTCTTGCGGCGCGGCAACCGTCCGACAATAAATCGATACGGCAACAAAAATTCTTTCGAGTAACTGTGTCGAAAATACAGCGCCTGATCCGGCACCAGCACCGAGCGAAATTGCGTCGGCTCTTCAACCGTCACGATCCGCTCCCTCGACAACCCGAACAACTCAAAAAACTCGTATATCCACGGCTCCGGCGTCGGACAAGGTTTCGACTTGATCGCCACGAAAACAATTTTTCGCGCGTCGTCGGGATGCTCGACGAAGTACCACATTCGAGCGAGCGTCTCGGTAATGAAATGCCCGAAATGATAAATCATCGCGCCGCCGTAAATCACATCCTCGTCGACGTAATTGAGCGTCGCTCTGTCGATTTCATAGGCGCCGCTCAAAACATACAGCCCCAAATTTTTATTGGGGAGCATGTCGGTGTGACCGTCGACGAAGTTCAAATCCGCGTCACAAACTCCGCCGTTGCATCGAAGAGAGAACTCTACATCGTTTTTCGGTCGCGCCGGAAGTAAAATTCCCCGCTCGACACTCCGCACTCCGAGCACTCGATCGGATAAATATTTTTTCGTCAAGATCGCTCTGTACGGTTCGACGTTCGGAATGTACAATCGCTTTGAAAATTCGAGTTCGTCCATTGATCAATTTTTGAATGCAAGCGTGTAAATCACCAGCCCGATCACGCCCGGCACCCCGAACGTCCCCGCGATGAAACAGTGTATGAATGTAATTTTGATTGCGATCAGCCCGACCATGTTGATAACGTAGAGCATTATCGCGCCGATTACGCTGTTGATGATCAGTTTGAACAGCAATTGGAACGGCAGCGTCAAAATGTTGATGACCATTACGATGACGACCACGCCGACTATCGCGCCCGCCAAATACTCTATCACTTCCGTATTCATTGAGTCACCTCTTCAAACTGCGATCCGATTTTCGATCGCTTTTACCAATGTCAGAGAATCCGTCGAATAAAAATCCGTGCCGATCGGCAGCCCGCGCGCCAGTTTAGTCACCCGCACTCCCGCCGGCGTCAACAGCCGCGAAATGTAGAGCGCCGTCGCATCTCCTTCGACCGTCGGCTCGAACGCTATGATGATCTCTTTGACGTCCGCCGCGCCGATCCGAGCGATCAGCTCCCGCAATCGAATATCCTCCGGCGATACCCCCAAGATCGGCGAGATCAATCCGTCCGTCACATGATACTTGCCGTTGAAGCAGCCCGCTCGTTCGATCGAATCGAGATCGCGCGTATCTTTGACGACGCAGATCATCGACCCGTCGCGCGTCGTCGACGAGCAGATGTCGCAAACCTCCCGATCGTTGTCTATCGTTCGGAAGCACGTCGCGCACGGATGCGTCCGCTCCTTTATGTTTCTGATGTTGTCGGCGAGCGTCGCAATGTCGTCGTCGCTCAGATTTACTATGTGGTAGGCGAGCCGCGTCGCGCTCTTTCGACCGATACCCGGCAATTTTTGAAGCGACTCCGTCAAGGCGGACATTGCCCTCGAGTTCATCTCATTTACCGAACAGCCCGGGCATCATGTTAAGCGCCGGCCCCGCCATCGCACTCATTTGCGCCTCGACCTTTTTATCGATCTCGGCGTTGGCGGAATTGATTGCGCTCACGATCAAGTCTTCGATCACAGTCACGTCGCCGTCGGCAACCAGATCGGGATCGATTTTGATGCTCTTGACGGTCTTTTCGCCGTCGACCGTCACCACCACCGCGTTGCCTCCGACCGAGACCGTCGTCGTCTCAGCTTTCAGTTTCGCCTTCTGCTCCTCGATGTTCTTCTGAAGTTCCTGCGCCTTTTTGAGCAGTTCGTTCATATTGAATTTCGGCGGTTGTGCCATAAAAAATTCCTCCCTCAACTAATCTTGATCCGCGTCTTCGATGTGGACGTCTCCGAATAAATTTTGCGCCTCCAAGGCTTGTTTGCGTTTTTTGGGTTTCATGTGCACGATCTTTGAGGCGGTGTTTTTCTTTTTTTCGGGCGGCAATTCGATGCTGTTCACCGTGATTTCGATCGTCGCGCGATACGTCATCGCCCTAATCTTGATCCGCGTCTTCGATGTGGACGTCTCCAAATAAATCTTGCGCCTCCAAGGCTTGTTTGCGTTTTTTGGGCTTCATGTGCACGATCTTTGAGGCGGTGTTTTTCTTTTTATCGGGCGGCGGCTCGATGCTGTTCACCGCGATCTCGATTTGCCTCTCGAGCAGGCGATTCACCGCGTCTTCGACCGTCGCGCGATACGTCTCGTCAAACGATTTTTTATTGAAATCCGTCTGCACCGTCAGCGTCAATTTGTCGCCCTCGAGCTCCGCCGATTTGATCAAATCCAGCATCGACTTGACGTTGACGCGCTTCGTTTCGCCGAAATATTTTTTGATGAACTGCATTACCCTTTCGCCCGGTGCTTTAGCCGAGGAGTCGCCGTCCTTTTCGAGTTCGGCGCGCATTTTTTTCATTTCGTCTTCGACGGGCGGCGCCGACGGTTTTTCCGAAGGCGCGCTTTTTTCGACGGGAGCGGACGGTTGAGCGGACGGTCGGACGACGGCGACCGATTCAAACATTGCGTCCGACGCCAGTTTTAATAATGTCGTTTCGAGAATGATATCGGCGATGCCCGACGCACGCATTTCGACGACCGATTTTCTCAACAGCTCGATCATTCGCTCGTAAAAATAAAATTCTTCCGATTGCGCGTTGTCGAGTTTTGTGATCAGATCGCGCGCCCGCGTGATTATCTCCTCCGCGAAGTCGATCGCCGTGATCCCCGACGCCAGCACCTTTGCGTTGAGCACGGAGATTTTCAATCGATCCTTCGCGCGGATTGCGTCAATCAGCCCATCGAGATCGGAATCCGCCACCAGCCCGAGTGTTTCATCGACGAGCGCCAACGTCAAAACTTTTTCGTCGATCATCGAATAGCACTGGTCGAGCAGCGTCAACGCGTCGCGCATTGAGCCCTTCGCCAGCCGCGCGAGTTTACGCGCCGCCTCCTTTTCGATGTCGAGCTTGAGATGCGCTCCGACCTTCGTCAGATAATCGGCGATCCGCTCCTGCGCGATCAGCTTGAAATTCAAAATTTGGCACCGCGAACGGATTGTCAACGGCACTTTATTATACTCCGTCGTTGCAAGAAAAAAAATGACGTTGTCGGGCGGCTCCTCGATCAGTTTCAGGATCGAATTGACGGCCTCGAACGACAGCATATGAACCTCGTCGATGATGAACGTCTTGACGCGCGATTGCATTGGCGCGAGATAAACCGTCGACAGCAGGCGGCTGATGTCCTCGACGGAGCGGTTTGACGCGGCATCGAACTCGACGTTGTCGGGCGAGCGGTCGAAGTTGAGGCAGGCGTCGCATTTTCCGCAGGGAATATCATTTGATGACAGCGCGCGATCCTCCGCGTGGGCGGCTTGAACGGCGTCGCAATTGACTGCTTTAGCCATAAGTCGGGCGGTAGAAGTTTTGCCGGTGCCGCGCGTGCCGACGAGCAGGTAGGCATGCGCGAGGCGGTTCTGATTGATGGCGCGCGTGAGAGGGAGGCTGATGTGATCTTGCCCGACGAGTTGAGAGAGACGCTGCGGTCTGGTTCGAGTGTAAAGCGCTTCGTAAGCCATAATCCAACCTCCCGGTATGCTAAAAAAAAAGGTACGTCGACGGCGCACCCGATCGTCAATCGTCAGCACAAAGGCTCAGTCCCAAGCCCGAAGCTGCCGAAGCCGCAAAGTACTCTCGTTGCTGCATCAGCCCTGGCGAGATTGCCGGTTCGGTAATAATGTTCGGAAAAACTGAACCCCTGTGCTCACGATTGAGCACGATGAATGGCGGAGAGCAAGGGATTCGAACCCTCGGTACGCTATCAACGCACACACGATTTCCAGTCGTGCTCCTTAAACCACTCGGACAACTCTCCGCAGGAACGGCTATAGTCTACACTTTCGATGTGGCAGTGTCAAGCAATTTTTTGCCCGCCCACCCGCCCTTTGTTCCCTGCGGGAACCGCGCTTGGGGGCGACGAAAAAAATCTTTTCAAAGGGGGGCGCCGCCTGCGCGGGCGGGAACCGCGTTTGGGGGCGACGGAAAAATTTTTTTCAAAAGGGGGGCGCCGCCGGCGCGGGCGGGAACCGCGCTTGGGGGCGATGGAAAAATTTTTTTCAAAAAGGGGGCGCCGCCAACGCGGGGTGGGAACCACGACATAAGTTGGGTGCCGCGCTCCGAGGGTGGGAGCGTTGAGCGGCGCCCAAAAAAATTGTCGGGATAAAAGAAAAAGGTGATGGCATTGAAAAAAATATTGATCGTGGACGACGAAAAGATGATGCTCAAAATGGCGACGCGCATTCTCGCCAAAAACTATAAAATCGTCGGCGCGTCGTCGGGCGCGGAGGCGATCGAAGTATTCAAGGCGGAGCGCCCCGACATGGTTTTATCCGATCTGCTCATGCCCGAGATGGACGGCTATACTCTGCATCGCAAACTGCAGGAGCTCACCGACGAGCCCGTGCCGATCATGTTCATGACTGCCGACGAGTCCGACGAGGCCGAAAGTCGCGGCTTTGAGATCGGCGCGGCTGATTACATTCGCAAGCCGCTCAAGCCCGACGTCTTACTCCGTCGAGTGGGCAACATCATCGACAATCTCGACAAAATTCTCGGGCTAAAGCAAGCCGCCGACATCGATACAATGACGGGGCTGCTCAACAAGGCGGCGTCGCAACGCGAGATCGCAAAGCTGTGTTCGAGCGCAACGGGCGTGCTGATGATGATCGATCTCGACAGCTTCAAACTGGTCAACGATCTCTACGGTCATAATATGGGCGATCAAATTCTGATTCGATTCTCCGAGCTGTTGAAGAATGTAATTCGGTCGAGCGACACGGCGGGGCGGATCGGCGGCGACGAGTTCATAGCGTTCTGTCAAAACGTGCGCGACGAGAATGCGATCAAAGAAAAAACAACTCATCTGAACGACGAGCTGTTGAGTACGGCGAAAAATCTGATGGGCGCGGACATGAATATTTCGTTGGGCGTGTCGATCGGGGCGGTGTTCGTTCCCGACGGCGGCACGGATTTTGAGGAGTTATGTCGGAAGGCGGACAAGGCGCTCTACACCGTCAAGCAGAACGGCAAGCACGGTTGCGCCTTCTACCATGATGATCATCACGTCGAAAAAAATTCCGCGCGGAGTTTGTCGGGCATGCAGATGATTCTCGGGGAGCGCAACAAAGCGGCGGGCGCCTGCGTGGTCGAGTTCGAGCAATTCAAGGTGATGTATCGATGGGCGGCGCGGCTGGTCGACAACTATCAAAAGGATATTCAATTCATGCAGTTGACGTTGTCGGACGAGGCGGCGGCGGAAGAATTTTTGGAGGCATTGACGCACACGTTGCGGCGGAGCGATTGCATCACGCAACACGGGGGCAATCAATTTTTCGTGCTGTTGCCCGAGACGACGGCGGCGGATGCGGAGCGGGTTCGGGCGCGGATAACGGAGCGTTGGGGGTCGAAGTGCGCGCTCGAGATCGACAGTTCGGCGCTGACGTGATCACCGTTCGGGTCCGTCGACCAGCCGCTGATACAGTAGCAGCAGCGTCGTGATGATATCGAGCTCCGTCATTTCGTCGTCGAACATGTACAGCGACATCACCGCCGCGTCGTTCGCCTCATGCGCCGCGCGGAGTTCGAGCGGCATTTTGTCGGGATCGTAAAGCGCCGCCAACGTCCAAGCGGGGTAAAGTTTTCGAGCGTCGAGAATATTTTGCGCCGTCCGAGTGATCTCCGCGCGTTGAGACACCGTCGCCTGCAGCCACGGAAAATTATTATAGACAACCGACGCCGAGTATCTGTATCGACTTTCGAGCCGACCGCAAACGGTTTTCGTCCACGTCATGTGCACCGACGAAGTGAGCACTCCGAAGTGATACAACGTCGCGTTCGGAATCAATTTTAATAAATTACTGCAGAGGACGTCGGGCGTCATAAATCCGATCGGAATATACTTTCGACGTTCGCTCGACACCTCGGGAATGACGATATAATTACTCGTCGGCATGTTTTCGACGTGAAACCGCGTCGGTTTGTCGGCGATTTTTCTTGTCGGCGCGCTTTTGCTCGACGCCCGATAACGGCGGACGGCGTCAACGCGTTCTTCGACCAATGGCATACTTTTTATCTCCTCGACGGTTGCCTCGCCCAACCACAAACAGTATCGAATTTTGTCGTAGAGAAATTCGTCGCCTCCGAACCATCGACGGAAATATTTTTTTGCGCGCGGCTCTCGACGGATAAATTCTTCGTACTCATCGGGCTTGAATAAATAATATCCGCCGTCGATCGGTTTGTTGCCGATCCCCATCGGCGGCACGTTGCAACGCGGGTTGGGGGTGCGGTCGACAAAAATATCGGGAGCGTCGAGCAGATACGCGTTGATGTGGTCGGCTACAATCGTTTGCTTGCCGTCGAATATCAATTTTTCCTTCATGCGAGCACTCCTCCGTCGGGCGGGCGCAAAAAAATTGGCGCCGTAGCGCGTGAATTTTCTATAGACAAAATGATTTCTCTTTGATACAATCTCGTCCTCGCCATCTGCGAGCTGCTGCTCAAATAGAGCGCCTTCAACAAGCCGATTAATCCCCAATTAATTCGGCTTCCGAACAACACATCGATTTAACATCACGGAGGAAGTCGACCCTACGGTTGGTCGTCCGATTTCCTATGCCCAAATTCTATCAAATGGCGGCGCCAACGTCAATCAAAATTTTTCTCCGAGCCCGTGATCGAACGCAAAAAAAAATAAGCGCCGTGGCGCGTGAATTTTCTATAGACACAATGATTTTACTGTGATATTATTTGTGTGTCGGCAACGATCGAAAAGCCGGCTTCCTCCCCGCGAAGGGAGGTGTTACCATGAAACGGGACTACAACAAGCTGAACTTCATCGTCAGCGTAGCTCGGTGGATTGGCGACATCGCGATCGCCATCTTCGATTTCTTCTTCGGTTGATCACGGCAAGCCGGTTAATTCCACGTTAATCGGCTTCCAAAAAACTAGAAATAGATACTACACCAGAATTTTGGAGAGGGAGTCGGCATCGGAAAACGTCGTTGTCGATTTTCTTTTGCCCAAATTCTATCAAACGGCGGCGCCCGCGTCAACCAAAATTTTTCTCCGAGCTCGTGAGCGAGCGCAAAAAAAATCGGCGCCGTGGCGCGTGAATTTTCTATAGACAAAATGATTTTACTGTGATATTATTTGTGTGTCGGCAACGATCAAAAGCCGGCTTCCTCCCCGACGAAGGGAGGTGTTAGCATGAAACACGACTACAACAAGCTGAACTTTCGGCTTGGAGTGGCGCGGTGGATCTGCGACATCCTGAGCGCGATCATCGATTTCATATTCGGTTAAGCGCGAAACGGAAAGCCGGTTAATGTCCAGTTAATCGGCTTCCAAAAACTTTTAGAATTAGATACTACACCAGGACACTGGAGGAGGAAGTCGGCATCGGAACAAGTCGTTGTCGATTTTCTTTTGCCCAAATTCTACCAAACGACGGCGCCAACGTCAATCAAAATTTTTCTCCGAGTACCGGCTCGACGCGCGGGCTTTATTTTTTTGAGAGCTTGCGCTATAATCGATGCAAAAACGAGGAGCGAAGGCATTGAACATCAGAAATTTTTCGATCATAGCGCACATCGACCACGGCAAGTCGACGCTGGCGGATCGCTTGATAGAATTGACGGGGACGATCGCCAAGCGCGAGATGTCGGATCAAGTGCTCGACAACATGGAGCTCGAGCGCGAGCGCGGGATCACCATCAAAGCTCAGACCGTCCGATTGAAGTACAAGGCGCGCGACGGTCAAGAGTATCGATTGAATTTGATCGACACGCCCGGGCACGTCGACTTCACTTATGAGGTGTCGCGATCGTTGGCGGCGTGTGAAGGCGCGCTGTTGGTGGTCGATGCCACTCAAGGCGTGGAGGCTCAAACGCTGTCGAATGTTTATTTGGCGTTGGATCACGACTTGGAAATAATTCCGGTGATCAACAAAATCGATCTGCCGTCGGCGGATGCGGATCGTGCGCGCGAAGAGATCGAGGACGCGATCGGGCTGGACGCGTCGGACGCGATATTGTGTTCGGCGAAGACGGGCGAGGGCGTTGACGAGATATTAGAGGCGATCGTCGAGCGAATACCGGCTCCGCGCGGAGATCAATCGAAGCCGTTGAAGGCGCTGATATTCGATTCGTACTTTGATTCGTACAAGGGTGCGGTGGCGCATGTGCGGGTGTTCGAGGGCGCGGTGCGCAAGGGCGATCGATTGAAATTGATAGCGACGGGCAAGGAGTTCGAGGCGACGGAGCTTGGCTACTTCGTGCCGACAATGCTCGAGACGACGGAATTGACGGCGGGCGAAGTGGGCTACATTTGCGGATCGCTGAAAGACGTGCGGGACGTGCGAGTGGGCGACACGGTGACGGAAGTTGATCGACCGTCGGAGGCATTACCGGGGTATCGTGCGCCGATGCCGATGGTATTTGCGGGCTTATATCCAACGGACAACGTTGACTATGACAATTTGAAAGACGCGCTCGAGAAGTTAAAGCTGAACGATGCGTCGTTGGTGTACGAGCCGGAGACTTCGGCGGCGTTGGGATTCGGCTTCCGATGCGGATTTTTGGGTTTGTTGCACATGGACGTGATCCAAGAGCGGCTCGAGCGCGAATACGACTTGACGCTGGTAACGACGGCGCCGTCGGTGGTGTATCGCGTGACGCAAACGGACGGGGCGATTGTGATGGTGGACAATCCGGCGGCGCTGCCTGCTCAGACGAAAATCAGTTCGATAGCGGAGCCGTTTGTGCGAGCGACGGTGATGGTGCCGAGTGATTACATCGGAGCGGTGATGGAATTATGTCGAGAGCGGCGCGGGACGTATGTCGAGATGAATTACATTGACAAGACGCGTGTCGGGATTGTATTCGAGCTGCCGTTGTCGGAAATACTGTATGACTTCTTCGATCGGCTAAAGTCGATGACGCGCGGTTATGCGTCGTTGGATTACGTTTTTGCCGAATACAAAGAGTCGGAGCTGTCGAAGTTGGATATACTGTTGAACGGAGAGATAGTAGATGCGCTGTCGACGATCGTGCATAAAAGTCGTGCGGCGCGGGTTGGGCGTGCGCTGGCGCTGAAGTTGAAACGGACGATCCCGCGTCAAATGTTTGAAGTTGTGATACAGGCAGCGCTCGGCGGACGTATTATCGCGCGTGAAACCGTTAAGCCGTTCCGAGCCGACGTGACTTCCAAATGTTATGGCGGGGACGTTTCCAGGCGTAAGAAGCTCTTGGAAGCTCAGAAGCGCGGTAAAAAACGAATGAAATCAATCGGAAGCGTCGATCTGCCGCAAGAGGCGTTCATGGCAGTGCTCAAGCTCACCAACGACGATTTTATTTGAGAGCGCAGTCAACGTACTTGTCTCGTGGTTCTTCTGTGGTGAATTACGGCGGTGTCAACCGCCCTTTTTTTTGTTGCAAACGTTCATCGACTGAAATATAATGCGCCGCGAGGTGATTCATTCAATGAATGCTCCCATCGCCGACGCCATGAAATTTTATTCCTCCGATCAAGCGCTCGCCTTCCATACGCCCGGGCATAAACAGGGGCTCGGCGCTCACCGATTGTTGAGTGATTTGATCACGACTGAAGGGCTTCGACAAGAAGTTTCGCTCATGGACGAGCTCGACGATCTCCACGATCCGCGCGGATGCATCGACCACGCTCAACGGCTCGCCGCTAAACTCTGGCACGCCGATCATACGATTTTTTTTATTAACGGAACTACCGCCGCCGTTCAAACGATGATCCTGTCGAGCGTCGGCGAAGGCGATATTATTTTCGTACCGCGCAATGCTCATCGTTGCGTCAACTCCGCGCTCGTTTTGAGCGGCGCCCGACCGATTTATCTCGCGCCCGACTTCGATCCCGACTTCGATATCGCGCTCAACGTTTCGATTGAAACCGTCCGACGCGCCATCGAAAAATATCCCAATGCTCGAGCGCTCGTCCTCACGTCGCCGAATTATTACGGCGTCGCCGCCGATCTCACATCGATTGCAGAACTCGTTCATCGCCACGGAATGTTATTGTTGATCGACGAAGCACACGGCACTCATCTGCAGTTCAGCGATCGGCTCCCGCCTTCGGCAATGGATTCCGGCGCCGATATGTCCGCGCAATCCACTCATAAATTGCTCGGCTCATTAACGCAAACTTCAATGCTCATGATTAAATCCGCGCGGGTCGATGTGGAACGCGTCCGTCGGGTGTCGTCAATGCTCCAGTCGACCAGCCCCAATTATTTATTGTTGGCGTCGCTCGACATCGCGCGTCTGCAATTGGAAGAAAACGGTGAGGCTTTAATAAACGGCGCGGTCGAATTGTCCGAACGGCTGAGAGAATCGATCCGATCGATTGACGGGCTCCGATTGTTTGATCGACCGTCGCTCGATCCGACGAAAATCACCGTCGATGTGCGCGGGCTCGGCTTGACGGGGCTCGAGGCGGAAAAAATTTTGCGGCACCGTTTAAAAATTCAATGCGAATTGTCCGATCCCGCCAACGTTTTATTTTTGATCACTTATGCCGATAATCAAATCGTCGCCGATCGACTGATCGCTGCGCTCCAAAGTTTGAAGGATTTATCCTTCGGGGACGGGCAAAAAGAAAAAAAATTTTGGGCGCCGTCGACGCCCCCACCCACCAGTGACGGCGCCCGACTGAGGACAGCATGCCCACCCGCGTCGACGGCGCCTATGACCCCGCAACAGGCGTTTTATTCATCGACGACCACCGTCCCGCTCCGACAATCGATCGGACAAAAGGGGCGGCGTCGGTGCGGAGCGACGAAATTACTCCCGCCCGCTCGCCTTTTAAAGCCGTTGCCTTGCGGACAAAAGGGGCGGCGCCTGCGCGGAGCGACGAATTTGATCTCGCCCGCCCGCTTAAAGGGGCGCCGCCTGCGCGGGTGGGAACCACGGACTCTGTTGGGCGCCGCATTCGGTGGGTGGGAGCGCAGGCGGCGCCCTAAAAACTTTTTGAGCCCACCCGCGTCAACAGCGCCTATGACACCGCGGCAGGCGTTCTATTCATCGACGAGCACCGTCACGCTCCGACAATCGATCGGAAAAATTTGCGCCGAGGAAATTACTTTTTATCCGCCCGGCATCCCAATTCTTTGCCCCGGCGAAGCGATCACATCAGAAATCGTCGCGTCAATCGAAGAAAATTTAGCACTCGGTAGACGCATCGTCGGCGCCGCAGATAATTCCCTAAGCACCGTCAAAGTCATAAAGGAGTGATTCACACGCAACCCGTCGACATCTCCAAATCCGTCGCCCGTTATATAAAATTCACCCTCGTCACCGTGCTCATCATTGCCGCCACGATTGGCGCCGCCGTTTTTTATTCTCAGCACATCGAGGACACCCTCACCGTTCGCAACGCTAAAATTTCCGGCACGCTCGTTTCGATTCGCGTCCTCACCGACGGCAAAGTCAAGCAGCTCACCCGCGCCGACGGCGATAACGTTGACGCCGGTGATGTGGTCGCCAATCTCGAGGTCGCCGTCACCGAAGAACAGCTCGCCCAACTCGAGAACGCCGTTAAGCTCGCTCAGGAAAATTACGAGACTCTTCAACAGGGGCAAATGGTGAAGGTCGCCGTCCAAAAAGCCGTCCCAAAAACCGTCGTCAAGCCGCAAGCCACGCAACGGGTTTACACGCCCGCTCCCGCCGCCGATCTCTCCGCGCTCGAGGAAAGAAAAAATCGCATGGAAAAACTTTACGAGATGGGCGCGATCAGTCGAGTGCAACGCGATGCGGCGGTCGCCGAATACGAGGCGGCGCGCTATGAATCGTCGGCGCCAACCGTCGAAGAGTATACGCCCGAGCCGATCGTCGAGACCGAAATCGAATACGTCACAGAATATGTCGAGCAGTTTCAACCCACGCCGCCCGAAATTCTCGAGGGCGCGCAATTGGCGATCAAGCAGGCGGAGATGTCGCTCAACACCGCGCGGCAGGAAGCGCTTCAAACGCAAGTCTCCGCGCCCATCAGCGGCACGATTTATTACGACGTGCAGCCCGATCGGGATGTCGTCGCGGGCGAGCCGATTGCCAAGGTCGGCGACGGCTCCAACCTTTGGCTCGAGGCGGAAGTCACCGAGGATCAATTTTATCGGATTGCGCTCGGCAAGCTCGTTTCGTATTCGATTGACGGGCATCAGTTCGACGGCACCGTCATTGAAAAAATCGCGCCGAATGCTTACACCGGCGTCGGCGGTCCTTATCCGATGTTGCTTGCCGAAAACGATCAGCCGACGGAGCCGAGCGACACTCAAGATTTTACTCAGGCGGTCGATGCGCCGTTCGATACTTCCGCGCTCGACGAGTCGTCGCTTTACGAGCCCGAGCCGATTCAGAAATTCATCGTAAAATTTTCGTTGCCGTCCGACCGCGCGTTCGAGTATCGCCCGAATGTGTCAACCGACGTCACAGTGCACGACCCGTTGATCAGTTGGCGCTGGATCAAGCCGCTGTATCGCGAGGCGCTTGAAAAAATTCGGAGTTTGCGGCGATGAGATTGCCTTCGACCGACGCGATCTTGAAAATCGAGCACGATCTGAAAACGCTGTTCAATGTCGAAGAATTTATTGCGGAGCATGAGCACGTCGACGGCGCCGTTCGATCGCGACTGCTTTTCGACGATAAAATTTTCGAGATCGAAGGAAAAATTAATCCGAAGGAATTGCTCCGCGCGGAAATTCATCGCCTGATCAAAAAAAATTTGTATTCGATCTTCGTCGGAGAATTGGGGCGGGCGCCGGCACCTTACGGGATCATGGACGGCGTCCGTCCGACGATGAGATTGCCTTCGACCGATGCGATCTTGAAAATCGAGCACGATCTGAAAACGCTGTTCAACGTCGAAGAATTTATCGCGGAGCATGAGCACGTCGACGGCGCCGTTCGATCGCGGCTGCTTTTCGACGATAAAATTTTCGAGACCGAAGGAAAAATTAATCCGAAGGAGTTGCTCCGCGCGGAAATTCATCGGCTGATCAAAAAAAATTTGTACTCGATCTTCGTCGATGAGCTGAAAAAAAATCCGGCGCCTTACGGCATCATGGACGGCGTCCGTCCGACGAAAATCATTCATCGATGGCTCCGCGCGGGGCTCGACCGATCGGCGATCATCGAGCGATTGACGACGGAGTATCTTGTAAGCGATCGGAAGGCGCGGCTGCTGATGGAAGTCGCCGAGCGCCAATTGCCGATCCTTGCGTCGACGGACGAGCGGACGATCGGAATTTACATCGGGATTCCGTTTTGCGTCACGCGCTGTTTATATTGCTCGTTCCCGTCGAATGTGTTGCCCGATCGAAAAAAAATCGACGAGTTTATGTCGGCGCTCGAGCGCGATATTCAATCCGCGCGGAGTGATGTTGAGCGATATAATTTTCGAGTGCAATCGATTTACGTCGGGGGCGGCACTCCGACGAGTTTACCCGATGATCTTTTCGAGCGGCTGTTGGATTGGACGGTTGAATCGTTTGACGGACGGCACGTCGAAGAATTTACCGTCGAGTGCGGACGCCCCGATACGATCACGCCGTCGAAGATCGAGAGCATGAAAAAATTCGGCGTCAGTCGAGTGAGCGTCAATCCTCAGTCGATGCAACAGCGGACGCTCGATCGGATCGGTCGTCGGCATTCGCCCGATGATATCATTCGCGCGTTTCATGATCTCCGCGCGGCGTCCGATTGGAAAATCAATATGGATATGATCCTCGGGCTGCCGGGCGAGCGGCTCGACGATGTGATTGACAGTCTCGAAAAAGTTTTGGCGCTCGAGCCCGACGATGTGACGCTCCATGCGTTGGCGCTCAAGCGCGGCTCGAGATTGCAGGCGGCGCTCGACGATGAGGGGCGCTCGTTGTCGGAGTTCAATTTGCCATCGGACGCCGAAGTTCGATCGATGGCTGATCAATCCGAAATTCGATTGCGCGCTCAAAAATACGAGCCGTATTATTTATACCGTCAAGGATATATGAGCGGGCAGATTGAAAATGTCGGGTGGTGTCGCGCGGGCGCCGAAGGCATTTACAACGTCCAAATCATGGACGAGCGACAGACAATCATCGGGATCGGCGGGGCGGCGTCGACCAAGGTTGAGGACAAAAAAAATGCCCGACTGCTGTCGAGCTTCCATCCGAAAGATTTATTGACGTACCTGCGCGATATCGATCATTACGTCGAAAAGCGATCGGCGCTGTTGAAATCTGTTTACGGCGATTGAAAACGGGCGGGCAAAATCATCTCACGATGTGCTTTTCAATCTCGCCGATGAGCGCGTAATGCGACTCGCCGAAAATTATGTTCTTCGGATCGTTGTACTGCGCAACAACGTCCGCCGGCTCAAAATTTTTATCCATCTGCTTGAAATAGATTTTTTTGCAGATATAAATCTCGTCAGCCTCTTTAAACGTGATGCCGTTGTCGATGAACTCGGGCGTGATGCCCGTCGCGCCGATCTTGTCGACATCGCGTCCCGATTGAAAGCCGAACACCTTATGAATTTTGTTGAGCGTCTTCGGGAAATACGACACCGTAAAATATTCGTTCGCCTGAATGAAATCGAAGGTGTAACGCTCGGGCTTTATGAACGCGAAGTAAGCATTTTTGCTCCAGATCATGCCGACCGCGCCGAACATTATCGTCATCGAATTAAATTTTTCTTGAGTGCCGGCGCTGATGAGCGCCAAATCTTTACCGACGTTTGCCATTTCAATTCAGCCTTTCTCACGATCGCGAAGAAAATTTTTGCCGAACTCGGACATGGCGTCGATGATCGGACGGAGATTTTTGCCGAACTCGGTGATCGAGTACTCGGTTTTCGGCGGCACGACCGCATACACTTCGCGATGAATTATGCCGTCGCGCTCGAGCTCCCGCAAATGTTGAGTCAAAACTTTTTGCGTCGCCTGCGGAATCAGTTTCTGCAGCTGATTAAATCTCAACGTCTCTCGAAAGAGATGATACAGGATAATCGGCTTGTACTTGCCGCCGATAAATTTCAACGCCGCGTCGATCGGACAAAAAATATTTCTGTCGTCGGTCATTTATTCTTCGCGGCAAGCACCGTGCGCGCGAGCCCCTTGATCCAATCCTGATGCCCTTGATTCATCACATCCGGCTCGGTGTTGAACAAATCTTTTGCGGGCTTGCCCTTCTGAGATTCTTGCGTCAAGATGCGGACGCGATCGAACGGCAAATCCTCAATCAGCCACGCGTGAATGACATCGAGCCGATGCTCGGCGTCGCCCTCCGCCCAACCATGCCACGACAAACGCCCGGGCTTGCCGTCCGACGGCGCCTCGAACTCGACCACTTCAGCCTCGATCGGAAATCCGAACGTCGAGAATTTGAACCGAGTGTTCGCCTTGAGAACGGGCGCGTCGCCGTCGTAAAAATAAATGTCGGCAACGTTGTTGTAGTACGTCGACCAGATCGAAGTGTCGATCAGATTGTCGAAAACGTCTTTCGCGGTGATGCCCCGAACGATGATCTCATTCGACGCAAAGTTGTCGGTCGTGCCGGGCAAATAATCTTGCGGCCAATTAATTTCGTTAAGCATGCGATCACTCCCAAAAAAAATTTGCTGTTATTCTATCGAATGCAGGCAAGATCGGCAAGTACGCACTTTTCGGTGGATTACTTACCAAAAAGATATTTCGGCTCCGCGCGGAGCTCTTTTTCATGTTCCTCCGCAAATTCTTCGTCCTCGACGCGATCCAAGTCGCCCGTCAACTTCGTCAGCGCCAACGGAATTGTCAGCGTGATCTGCGTCCCGCGATCGATCTCACTGTCGATCTCTATTTTTATCTCGTGCTGATCCGCTATCCACTTCGCAATCGCCAGCCCGAGCCCCGCCGTCGTTTTTTCGTCCGGCAGTTTTGTTCTCGACGTATCCACTCGATAAAACCGCTCAAATATTTTTTCGTGATGCTCCTTCGCAATCCCGATCCCGTCGTCCGCTATCGATACACGCATCGACGAGCGCTCACGACGCGACATGATTTTTACCGCTCCGTCGCTGTATTTGATCCCGTTGTCGATGAAGATCAACAGCATTCTCGATATCGCATCTTTATCCGCAAAAATTTCTCCGACATCGTTGATTAAAATCTCCACCGCCCGATCCGCCGTCGAAACTTTTGCCGCCGCCTCTTCTATCAGCTCCGACAACTCCACCGGCGCCTTGATCAACATGTTTTCGTTTTGATCCGCCCGCGCCAAAAACAGTAAGTCTTCGATCAGACTGTGCATGTTTTGCGACTCCGAATAGATCGCCGTGATGCCCTCGTCGAGCAATTCTTTATCCTCCGCGCCCCAACGCTTGAGCATGTCCGCATAGCCCATGATCACCGTCACCGGCGTCCGCAATTCATGCGACGCGTCCGACACAAATTGCTGCTGCCGTCGAAAACTGTCCTGCAATCGATCGAGCATGTGATTGAAGGTGTCGGCTAGCTCCGTCACTTCGTCCTTCGCCGCGCCTATCGACAGCCGCTCGTCCATCTTTTGTGCCTCGATCGACTTCGCCGCCGCCGTCACGTCGCGGATCGGCTTCAGTATTCGATTGCTCACGATGCCGCCCGCCAACAGCGCAAAGATCAGCCCGACAAAATTCACCGCCGTCAAGATCAACAGCATGTATCGCAAAAATTGTTTCTCGAATGTGATCGTCCGAAAGAAATGCAGATAAAAGATTTGCCCGCCGCGCTCGAGCGTCAACCGCTTGTAATACGTCATCGCCTCGTGCGTTTCGATCAGCGAAAATTCCCGTCCCGCCCAGAACGGCGGATGCCGACGAATATTTTTTTTCATCTCGCTGATCGGAGGAAACTGCGGATCGTTTTCGATGATCGTGCCGCCCTTTCGATCCGTCACTCGCAAAACTACGCCCTGCGTCATCGGGTCGCCCGCCCAAAAACTGTTGTCAAGTTTGTCGCCGCGCCGAAGTTTTTCCATCGTATGTTTGATCGAGCTCTCCATCGCCTGCTGCGCCTGATGATAAAATGAGATGTACACTCCGATTGTCGTCAACAGACTCGTCAAGCCCAGCACCACAATCAGCATCGCCGCGTAAATCAGCGTGATCTTCACCGACAATTTTTGCGCCCGAAGACGCTCGAGCGCGAACGTCCTCAACCGCGCCGCGCCCAGCATTCGCCGCAGTCGCTCGAGCGCATTATTTTTCTTTTCCATCGTTGAGAGGACTGCTTTGCTCCTTGATCTTATAGCCCACGCCGCGCATCGTCTGAATGTACTTTTCGTTCGACGGAATATCGATCTTCGCGCGCAAATATCTGATATAAACGTCGACCACATTCGTATCGCCGGGATAATCGTAGCCCCAAACGTGTTGCAAAATCTGATCGCGCGTCAGCACCGTGCGCTTGTTTTCAACCAAGTACTCGAGCAGTTTATACTCCTTTCTGGTCAAATCGACCGGCTTGCCCTTCAATTGCACCTCGTAGCGCTCGGGATAAAGCACCAAATCTTTGACGATGAATCGGCGCTCGAAATTTTCTTCGGGGCGCTTGGCGACCTTCCGCAGTGCCGCATTGATCCGCGCGAGCAGTTCTTTGAACTCGAAAGGCTTTGTGATGTAATCGTCGGCGCCGATGTTTAGCCCTTCGATCTTGTCGTCGAGCGCGTCCTTCGCCGTCAGCATGATGATCGGAATGTTCGATTGCAACTCGCGCACCTTCCGACAAATTTCAAAGCCGTTGAGCTCGGGCAGCATCACGTCGAGCAACACGAGATCGTAATCCTCTTGAATGATGCGCTCGAATGCGCGTTGCCCGTTGCCCTCGATGGCGGTATCGAAGCCGGAGTGCGACAAATCCATTTGAATGAAGCGGGCAATTTCCTTTTTATCTTCGACGATGAGAATTTTTTGTTTGTCAGACACAATCTGTCCTCCTCAGTTATGAATCGAATCGCGGAGCGTCGCGCGAATCCTGGCGAGCAACTCGGGCATGGCGAAGGGTTTAGTCATGTAATCGTTCGCGCCGATGTCGAGCCCGTTGACTTTGTCGGAAATCTCGTCCTTGGCGGTGAGCATGATGATGGGCACGTTGGAAGTTCGACGGACGGCTTGACAAATTTGCATGCCGTCGAGCTCGGGGAGCATGACGTCGAGCAGTACGAGATCAAATTTTTCGTTGAGAATTTTATCGAGCGCGACCCGACCGTTGCCCTCGATCGATGTATCAAAACCTTCGTGACGGAGCTCGAGCTGGACGAATCGGGCGATGCGCGCCTCGTCTTCGACGATTAAAATTTTTCGTTTATCGG
Source organism: uncultured Selenomonadales bacterium (assembly GCA_937915885.1). Lineage (GTDB taxonomy): Bacteria > Bacillota > Negativicutes > Selenomonadales > Selenomonadaceae > Quinella. Next base: position 20,865 of record CALGGP010000042.1, read on the forward strand.
ACATAAGCACCACCGAAAAAAATTTTTCTTCATGATATAACAAAGCGGCGGCAAATGAAACGATCTTAATCAATTTTTAATAAAACTTTAATCTTTTCGCGCGTCCGCATGATGAGCGACGGAGTGACGGAAAAAAAGGGGGCGCCGACGCCGCGCCCGCCCCGAAAAGCAATGCGTAATTCGTAATTCGTAATTGGGGGTTCGGGGGCGACGATTGGGGCGCCGACGCCGCTCCCACCCCCGATGTCGGCGCCCAACATATGACAGAGGTTCCCACCCTGCGGCGTCAGCGCCCGCTTTGAAAACGATCGCCGTCGATGCGGAACGGTTTTTTATTTGCGCCGCCCGACCGTCGCTCCCTGCGGGGCTGTGAAAGACTGCCGCCCCTCGACGTTCAGGCGCCGTCGACGCGTAACGATTTTTTATTTTCGCCGCCCGACCGTCGCTCCCTGCGGGGCTGTGAAAGACTGCCGCCCTTCGACGTTCAGGGCGTCGCCGACGCAGGGTGGGAACCACAGGCTAATTTGGGCGTCGAACTCCGTGGGTGGGAGCGTCGGCGGCGCCCCATCACTCCGTCGCCCACAAAAAAACCGTCGGACGGGAAAATCTGTTGACAGTCGACAAAAAGCTGTGATAAACTTGTCGGCGTTAATCGGGCGTTCCGCTGTCGACCGTCGAAAGCGACCTCGGCATGAACGTCGAGAAGGGAGTTTTTTATTTTGAACATCATCGAAATGCTCGAGAAGGAGCAGCTCAAAAAAGACGTGCCGGAGTTTCGACCGGGCGATACGGTGAAAGTGCATGCAAAAATCGTCGAGGGTACTCGCGAGCGCATTCAGATTTTCGAGGGCGTTGTGATCGCGCGTCAAGGGACGGGCGTGCGCGAAATGTTCACCGTCCGTCGCATCTCCTACGGCGTCGGCGTCGAGAGAATGTTCCCCGTGCATTCGCCGCGCGTCGAAAAAATTGAAGTCGTGCGCCTCGGTAAAGTTCGTCGCGCGAAACTGTTCTATCTGCGCAAACTGACCGGCAAGGCGGCTCGAATCAAAGAAAGAAAAGCGTAATTGATGAGCGCAGAAAAAATCGGCGGAGGTAAACGCTCGTTGGGCGAGGAGGCGAAGGACTGGTTCATTTCGATAGCGGCGGCAGTCATAATGGCGTTGCTCATTCGGACGTTCGTAGTCGAGCTCTACATCGTTGACGGTCCGTCGATGCGCCCGACTCTGCAACACGAAGAGCGGCTGGTCGTAAGCAAATTCATTTATAAGCTGCGCAATCCCGAGCGCGGCGAGGTTTTGATTTTCCGATATCCGCGCGATCCGAGCCGAGATTTTATCAAGCGTGTGATCGCGATCGGAGGAGACACGTTCGAAATCAAAGACGGGCGCGTTTACATCAACGGGCAAATGCAGACGGAAGATTATATTCTCGAAAAGACGCGGTCGGAATATCCGAAGGTGACGATCCCCGAGGGGACGGTGTTCGTGATGGGCGACAATCGGAATAATTCCGATGACAGTCGGTTTGCGGACGTGGGCTTCGTGCCGTTCGAGCTTATCAAGGGCAAGGCGCTGATGATCTTCTGGCCGCTCGACAAAATTCAAACGCTGTAACAAAAATTTAAGGGCTCTGCGTCACTGATTATTATGCTTCATAAAATTTATACTTCATAAAATAAATGACGGCTCCGTGCCGCCTTATTTTTTTGATATCTCAAATCCTCGTCTCAACAAGTATTGTATACGCCCACAAAGACGATGTGCGGTTGGCGACCACGTTCATATTGACATCGGCTCCTCTCACACCGCACCGTAGTTCGTCATTGTGCCGATACAACATTATTCGAGCCGTTCACACTGAACAATGATTGCTCGCAAAGGTCGTTGAGCATACGGAATGCGACTTGGCGATCGGCGTCGTCGTGCGCCGACGATTGCTCATTTCTTTTCTCCTTAGCGGTGCAGGTTTTTTACTAAGTCATCGAATTTCTTGATATCCAAACGGTGATTTTCGATGAATATCTTCAGTGCCTCATTCACTACGTCGCTCATCGAGCACTGATTGAGTGCCGCCAATTTTTTAATGTCCGACTTTACGACCGGATACAGCGCGACCGTCACTTGCTCGGTTTTGTTCTCGGTCTTCAATCCGAAATGTCTGCCGAGAGCGGCAAGCCCTCCGCTGAAGCCCGAGCCGATCGCTTGAAATTTCCAATCTCCGGCGTGTCGATAAATTTCTGCTACGATGATTGCTGTCTCGATTGAAAAATCCCTGCCGAGATTATATCGAAGAATTTCCTTACCGTTATCGCCGTTGACTACACGAATGAATGCATTGTTGACTTGACGGAAATTTTGTTTGCGATTTTCCGCATCGTAGATTGTCACAGTGAAGGCGATCCTTTTTATTTCCGGCGGCATTTTCAACAGGTCGATTTTAATCTGCTCGTCATCGCCGTGCAATTCGCCTCGGAGTGAATCGCCCATATGCTCGATTGCGCCGGACTCATGCCTTAAATTGTTGTAGAAAATAAAATCGCCCTCTGAACGCGCTTTGCCGTTTTGATCCAATAGAAAAGCGGCAGCATCCAGATCGAAGTCATCGCCACTTACATCCCATCCGAGTCCGATCAGAACATTCTTCAGTGTGGGATTGGTTTTGGTGAGATCAATTTTTTGACCCTTGGTTAATTTAAGCGACATGTCCGATGCCTCCTTAATTTCCTTCTTGAGTAACAATACAACATAATTGTATGTGTTTTCATGTTATCTGTCAAATTCGTCTGATAAGGAATAAAGGGTGGGTGGGCGGGAATAAAAATAAGGGCTACGCCCCCATTTTTTATTTCTTCAAACTGATCCGCCGCTTGACCGTTTCGCGGATCGATTGCGCGATCAGTTCGGGAGTGAGCCCGCAAATTTTTAACAGCTCACTCCGCGCGCCGTGCTCGATGAATCGATCGGCAATCCCCAATCGGAGTAACCGCCTCGAAATATTTTCTTCCGTCAACACTTCCGCCACCGCCGAGCCGAAGCCTCCGATCAAAACATTTTCCTCCGCCGTCACCAGCAGCCGCGCCGCCTTCGCTTGATCGACGATCATCTCTCGATCGAGCGGCTTGACGAATCTCACGTTGACCACGTTGACGTAAATTTTTTCGTACTTCAGAATTTCTGCTGCCTTCAACGATTGCTCGACCATCGATCCGACTGCAAGGATCGACGCATGCGCCTCGCCGTTGAATTTCGAGATTAATTCCGATCGTCCCCATTTAAGCGGCGCCGGCTTTTTTACGACCGTCACTCCCAAGCCCGCTCCGCGCGGATATCGGATCGCAATCGGCGCGTCCCGATCGACCGCCGCGAAAATCATCTGCCGCAATTCGTTTTCGTCCTTCGGCGCCAGCACAGAAATATTCGGGATGTGTCGAAGGTACGACAGATCGAATACGCCGTGATGCGTCGGTCCGTCTTCACCGACCAGCCCTGCTCGATCCAAACATAAAGTCAACGGCAAATTTTGTAAGCAAACGTCGTGGAGCAATTGATCGTAGCCGCGTTGAGCGAACGTCGAGTAGAGCGCGACGATCGGATGCAAACCGCCCGCCGCCATGCCCGCCGCCAACGTCAACGCATGCTCCTCGGCAATCCCCACGTCGAAAAAACGCTCGGGGAACATCTCACTGAAAGTTTTTAAGCCCGTGCCCGAAGGCATTGCGGCAGTTATCGCCACGATCTTATCATTCGATTTCGCGCAATCGATCACCGCGCGGCTGAAGATCGAAGTGTAAGTCGGCGGCGATAATTTTTTTTCGACTTCGCCGCTGTCGATATCGAACCGCCCGACGCCGTGAAATTTATCGGGCGATTCTTCGGCGGGCGCATAGCCCTTGCCCTTGACGGTGTGCACGTGCACGAGAACGGGCTCGTTGAGCTCGCGGACGCGACGAAAAGTTTCCTGCATCGCCTTGATGTCGTGACCGTCGACGGGACCGATATAGACGAAGCCGAGCGCCTCAAAAATGCCGCCGGCGCTTATCGCCGACTTGACGCCGTACTTAATGCTGTTGGCGGTGTGCAAAATCCTGTCGCTGATGGACGCGATCGGGATGCGCTTGACAAAAGTCTCAAAGTCTTTCTTGGCTTGACGGTAGCGCGGCGTGAGACGAATTTGCGAGAGATATTCGCTTAGGGCGCCGACGTTTTTATCGATGGACATCTCGTTATCGTTGAGAATGACGATGAGATTTTTTTTGAGTTGCCCCGCGTGATTGAGCGCCTCGAAAGATTCACCGCCGGTGAGAGCGCCGTCGCCGATGACCGCGATCACTCGAGCGGGATCGCCGTTAATTTCGTTGGCGATCAACAAACCGAGCGCGGCGGAGATCGACGTTGAGGCATGCCCGACTCCGAAGGCGTCATACTTCGATTCGGAGCGTTTAGGAAAGCCGCTGATGCCGCCGCGAGTTCGGAGGGTAGAAAATTTTTCGCGGCGGTCGGTGAGGATTTTATGAGTGTAGGCTTGATGTCCGACATCCCAAACGAGTTTGTCATGCTCGAGGTCGAAGACGCTGAACAACGCGAGAGTGAGCTCGACGGTGCCGAGGCTGGGCGCGAGATGACCGCCGGTTTTTGAGACGGTCGAGAGAATCAGGCGGCGAATTTCGGAAGCAAGCAGTTCGAGTTCCGCGACAGTCAATTTGTGGAGTTCGAGCGGCGAAATTATATTTTCAAGCAAAACATCAACTCCAAAGTCTTTACGCCCAC